>JBCBEA010000929.1:0-505 GCA_038529195.1 Cyanobacteria bacterium J06600_6 | reverse complement strand
CATCCGTCCACTCTTGCTTATTTTCGGCAGTAAAGTATCGCCACAGTCGATGCTTTAGTGTGCGGTTAAAGCGCTCAACAATCGCCGCCTTGTAGGCACTCTTCACACTGAACAACTCAATGTTGTGTTCATGAAACAGGGCACGCACATGTCTGTTCTCAAACTCACGACCCTGATCCGTTTGAATTCGTTTGGGGATGCGTCCCTCTTGAAAAATATCTCTAAAGGCTGCAGTCACATCCTCACCCCGTTTGCTCTTTAACGGGCGAGCCCAAGCATAACGAGAGAAAATATCAATCACAGTCAAAATGTAACGATAGCCTTGATTCTTGCTGGCAATGTCCTGCACTTCGGCCAAATCAGCTTGCCACTGTTCATCAATATCATGTACAATGTAGTGCCTAACCGGATACCTCTTGCGTGCTTGACGATGGAGTGTGTAGGTGGGCTGTTCCTTTAACCACGTCTTTACTTTTCTCTGGCTTATGCCGGTCGCCTTCGCTAG
>JBCBEA010000928.1:0-550 GCA_038529195.1 Cyanobacteria bacterium J06600_6 | reverse complement strand
TCCCCTCTTAGTTCATCATTGCCACTTCCACCATCAATTAGATCGTCTCCATCACCTCCGAACAGAGAATCATTGCCATTATTGCCAAGCAGAGTGTCATCTCCTGCTAAACCAAAGATGCGATCGCTCCCTGTTCCCCCATCGAGGGAATCGTTTCCTGTTCCGCCATCGACGAGATCTTCACCGTTATTACCGAATAGAGTGTCATCTCCTGCTAAACCAAAGACGCGATCGCTTCCCGTTCCCCCATCGAGGGAATCGTTTCCTGTTCCCCCATCAACGAGATCTTCGCCGTTATTACCCAATAGAGTATCATCTCCTGCTAAACCAAAGACGCGATCGTTCCCTGTTCCCCCATCAAGAAAATCGTTTCCTGTTCCCCCATCAACGAGATCTTCACCGTTATTACCGAATAGAGTGTCATCTCCTGCTAAACCAAAGACCTTATCGCTCCCTGTTCCGCCATCGAGGAAATCATTACCTGTTCCGCCATCGACGAGATCTTCGCCGTTATTACCGAATAAAGTGTCATCTCCTGCTAAACCAAAGA
>JBCBEA010000927.1:0-684 GCA_038529195.1 Cyanobacteria bacterium J06600_6 | reverse complement strand
GAGTCTTCCTTAGTACGAGAGGACCGGGAAGAACGCACCGCTGGTGTACCAGTTATCGTGCCAACGGTAAACGCTGGGTAGCCAAGTGCGGAGAGGATAACCGCTGAAAGCATCTAAGTGGGAAGCCCACCTCAAGATGAGTACTCTCATGGTGTAAACCAGTAAGGTCACGGGAAGAACACCCGTTAATAGGCGTTAGGTGGAAGAGCAGTAATGTTTGCAGCCGAGGCGTGCTAACAGACCGAGGGCTTGACCATCATTTCAAGCTAAACAAACAAAACATAACCGACCTGCAATTGTTACTCAAGTTTAATTATCGGCTCTACGCATTCATTCTAGATTTATGCAGTCTTGAAGGTTTTAGTGTTCAACACAGCTAAAATCCATAGCATTCCTGGTGCTATTAGCGCGGCGGAACCACTTCGACTCCATCCCGAACTCGATTGTGAAACGCTGTTGCGGCGAAGATACTTGGGGGGTAGCCTCCCGGGAAAATAGCTCAGTGCCAGGTTCTCTTTTTTATATCTCAGTTTCAGTCATCTAAATAGCAGAAGCCGACACTAAACTATAACGTTAGTATCGGCTTCTGTTTTAATAGGACGCATGATTTGCTGATTATAAGCAGGGCATGTTATCAATTAAGTTAAATAGAAATAGCATAACGGCAAATCTCGCCAAGGGACA
>JBCBEA010000926.1:0-811 GCA_038529195.1 Cyanobacteria bacterium J06600_6 | reverse complement strand
ATTCAGCGATCGGGCATAATCTTGATTAAGTATTGGTTTTCTGTCAGCGATAAAGAGCAAGAAAAGCGTTTTCAAGACCGAATCAACGATCCGACAAAACGATGGAAGATTAGCCCGATGGATTTAAAAGCCAGAGAAAAATGGGTAGATTATTCTAGGGCTAAGGATGATATGTTTGCTGCCACAGATATTCCTGAATCTCCTTGGAATGTAGTTGAGGCAGACGACAAAAAACGGGCAAGGCTTAACTGTATTAGCCACTTGTTAAAAACAGTCCCCTATGAAGAATTGCCACCGAAAAAAATTGAGTTACCCCCTCGTCAAAAAGGAATAGACTATGAACGTCCACCAATTAACACTCAAAACTTTGTCCAAGCCAAATATTAAATCGATGAGCTTGATACCCTAAATTAGGTTCGTCGAAAAGCTCGCTCAGGAACGATAAGCTTGTTCAGTGCCGTTACCAGAGTCCTAGTTATCTGACAGTACGGCAATATTAGTATAAGCAACAAAACAACTTACAATTATAGTTTTATTTTGTTGAGTAAATAAATTATAGGCACTGGTGAAATTATCTTTGAGTTGACTGTGGATTTCTCCTGAAAATTTTTGAGAGTGCATTACAGTCCCATCATCCAATATCTGACAATGCCATTGGTGAAAATTAGTTGTTATCTCGTTTAGTAAATTCATATTGCCTAGCAAGCTTAACTTTAATAACTGTTACTCTTAGAGTTTTTCTAGTAATCAAAGTATTCCCACTCTGGTCTAATTTACTAACGATCGCCTCTGCTAAGATGTTATGAGATTG
>JBCBEA010000925.1:0-940 GCA_038529195.1 Cyanobacteria bacterium J06600_6 | reverse complement strand
ATTTTAAGCAAAGATTTTTTTACGGCTGAAGCAAGTAATCTCGAATAAGACCATGCTTGAACTGCTAGACACCCTAATGACTGGCGATCTCCAAGTACTAAAACCTGTCTCAAAACCAGATAGATTAACATGACTAGCTAGCTACGTCGCCGAGATACCCGTTTCTTAGTAACCTATAAGCACGTACATAGACAGCAATATAATTTAACCAATGTTAAATGCTAGAAAAGCCAGAGCTCTACTTTTAGCCCATTATGCTCACATGCTAGAATATCGAGCCGAAATATTTCTGTGGGCATTGTCTAACTCTTTACCAATTATTCTCATGGGAGTCTGGATTCAGGCATCTAGCGAGGGCAATTTTGACTTTACTCCTCAAGAGTTTGCTCGCTATTTTTTTAGCGTCTTTATCGTGCGCCAGCTAACGGCGATCTGGGTAATCTGGGAGTTTGAGCGAGAGATCTTGGAGGGAAAACTATCCTTACGTTTACTCCAGCCGATCGATCCCGTCTGGCATCATGTTGCTCGGCACCTAGCCGAAAAAATGACCCGCGTACCTTTAATAATTTTATTCTGCGTGCTGTTTTATTTCCTCTATCCTGATGCTGCTTGGATTCCCCAGCTATCACATTTTATATTGGGGATTTTAGCGATCGCCCTAGCGTTTATTCTGCGGTTTGCGATTCAATATACTTTCGCCATGCTGGCTTTTTGGACGGAGAGAGCTAGCGCGATCCAGCAGTTTTGGTTTTTATTTTATATTTTCCTTTCGGGTACGGTTGCACCACTGGAAGTTTTCCCCGATGGTGTGAGACAAATTGTCGAATGGACTCCTTTCCCCTACATGATGCATTTCCCCGCCGTCTTACTAATGGGTCTTCCCGTCGAGTTTGGCAAGAGTGTTTTAATCATGTCGGGTTGGGCGATCGCTTTTCTCCTG
>JBCBEA010000924.1:0-982 GCA_038529195.1 Cyanobacteria bacterium J06600_6 | reverse complement strand
AATTACGAATATCATCTTTTGTGACTTTTGACATAGAATCAACTATGGCATCAAGTAAATTGGGATATGTTCTTGCCTTGATTTTTCTTAAAGAGGCTTTTATTTTTGACCAAAAATTTTCTATGGGATTAAACTCTGGAGAATAGGGAGATAAATAAATTAATTTGCCTCCTGCTTTTTCAATTAATTCTCTAATCTCTTCTCCTAAGTGAATTTTGGCATTATCCATGACAACACAAGCACCTTTCCAGAGATTTGGTACTAATTTATTCGCCACAAATGCTTCAAATGTCACTCCATCAACTGAACCATAAATATTACAAGATGTAATAACTTTGTTTAAAGATAAAGCAGTTAGTAATGAGATATTTTTTCCTCTTTTTTGTGGTTTGCTTCCTCTTGCTCTGTGACCCTTTAATGCTCTGGCATAAATTCTCAACATAGCTAAATTCACACCTGATTCATCCAGAAAAACTAAATCTTTAGCAGGAATATCTCGAATTTTCTGCCAAAATTCAATTCGTTTTTTCTGAACGCGGTTGCTTTCTTTCTCTGCTGCGTGAAGAGTTTTTTTTTGACAGTATAGTTTAAACGCAGGGTTATTCGACCCATTGTTGACCGACTCACAGTTATTCCTGTTTTTTCTTGAAGTAGGTCGCACAATTCTTCAAGAGTTGCATCATTATTACTGTCAATAATTTCCATTAAGACGACCAATTGCTCTGGGTTAATTTTGGTGGGAGGTGAGCCTCCTTGTACTTGAGGATTAATATCTCCTGTTTCTCGATATTGCTTGATTAGTTTCTGAATAAAGCTTTTCGATACTTGAAAGCGTTGCGCTAATTTCCTAATTGAAATATTTTCTTGCTCGTAAACTTTTATGATTTTTTGTCTCAAGTCAATTGAGTAAGGCTTCATTTAAAATTATCAACAGTTATTTTGGAGCAATTTAGTGTATCTCATAGCTATGGGAATTGCTATA
>JBCBEA010000923.1:0-1074 GCA_038529195.1 Cyanobacteria bacterium J06600_6 | reverse complement strand
TAACTTGGCTAGTATAGTTGAGAAAATTCTGAGATAAATCGTGGTACGTATAGCCTTGTTCGACTTTGCCCATGTAGTGACGTAAGGAACGATCTAATTCGCGATCGCTCAGTAGAGTCGGATTTTTGACTTGATTAATTAGCTTTTTGGGAATTCTGGTTTTGTTTGCAGCCTTATATTGCTTAACTAACTTAGCAACGCGGACTCGGTGAGTAATATACTGAGACAAATTTAGCTCATAGCTCGATTGAATTCCTGCCTGTATTGTCTGTACCGTCTGCTGAAACTCATCGGTGCTGCCTTCTGTTACCAGGCAGTGTTGATGTAAATAGGGATAACGCTGAATCAAATCTCCTACTGAGTTACTCACAGTATCAATTCGATGGCTTCTACGTTGTTCTGGCTCTAGGCTACCTTCAATCAAGCGAGCCAAACGCTGAATGCGAGTGAAATATTCAGAATTTTGAAAATCTTTAATTAGCTTTCTCAATTTACGAGAAGTCCGCGAATATGCGCCCCCAGGTGGTAAAGCTCTCTCTATCAAAATTACTAATTCAACAATTTCATAACGTTGGTTTGGCTGCATTTGCCAGCGGTTGATAGCGATATGACAGCAGCGGTTAAAAAACAGGGAAAATTCTAGTTCCGCAGCATCAGCATCAACAATCTTTTCTAGAGCAATACGAATACGATTATCTTTATATCCAGTACCTCGAATAAACAAATTCTTGAATCTATCAAAAATTTCAATTGGCGATTCAGTTTTTACGCAATATAGTAAATGGTCATAAATTTCTTGCTGTTCTCTTTTCGTTGAATTTAAATTTTGATAACGATTATTTCTAACCACAATAATTTACGGTGTCCTGGTTTTAATAAGAAACTTAAGGTAAGAACAATAGTGGAAATAGAGAAAGACAGATTCAATTACATTCCAAAATTCTAGTGCTAAATTATCTTAAAAGCTGTAAATTTATTAACAAGATTATGTTAAATATTTAACGGTGCATACACTTAAAACACAAGATCATTTATCCGCAGAAATATGTATTTAGTATCAAACTTTGCAACTCA
>JBCBEA010000922.1:0-1149 GCA_038529195.1 Cyanobacteria bacterium J06600_6 | reverse complement strand
CAGGGCTATTTCATTCTAAAGAGAGATAAAACATGATTTAGGTCAAACTGACATTTGCGCTGTGCTTGAGCCATATTGGAAAACCCTGCGTCGCGATATAAGTTAAGAGCCAAGTTGCGAGCAATCGCCAAAATATGAGGTAAAAATCCAGTCCGAATTCGTGATTTATCTTCGCCTTGGGTAACATCTCGAACATAATGAACTTTGTTTTCAATTCCCCAGTAGCCACGTATCCTGTGATAAAAATCAAAAGCTGTTTCAGATAAGTCAGAAATATAGTATCTGGTTTCACGCTCTAGTTTATGCCTGGTTTGACGTTGAGATTCAACTTTGATGATAGTTTTGACGTTTAGCCAGCCTGGAAAATTAAAGTTAGATTGAGCAATGCTGACAATTCGCTTTTCAATTCTTCCATGTCCTTTCTCAATCTTGGCAAAAGTTTGTTGATTAACGAATTGCTCTTGAACAACTTGATATAGTTTGGGTTGATTTCCTTTGACTGCTGCTAGATAATGATTGCCAGTGTTTACAATCGTTTCAACCGTTTTTTTGGGTATTCATAGCATCAAAAGCGATAACTGTACCGTCAAGAACCAATGATTTAATCAACTTAGGAACAGCAGTAATTTCGTTACTTTTGTTCTCTACTTCCTGTGGCTTCAAAATCAATCCTCTTTCTACCAAATAAGCAGTTACCAAGGTAATAGCCTTGTGTGGCTCAGAATGTGGATTCGATTCCGATAACAAATATGAGCCTCTCAAAACCTTTCCATCTAGTGCCAGTGTTTCCCCTCTCATGGGAGTAATTTCAAAAAACTGGGCTAATCTACATGAATATTCTTCATAGTCCAAATTCAACAATGCTCTTCTAATTGTGCTGTAAGATGGCAAACGCTTAACATCAAACAATTCTTGTAATTGTTGACTATGAGATTTTAACCAGTCTCCGATGGATAAGAAGCCATGATTACCCGCCACTACTGCCAAGGTAAATAAAGCTAGACATAAAGCAAGAGAATGTCTTGTTCCCTGTTTTCTCCTGTGGTCTGGTATTCCCTCAAACACATTGAGGATAGCGATTTCGCTCACTTACTTTCTTGAATTTTAAATTACCACATTTACTTTACCATCTAGAATGAAATAGCCCTG
>JBCBEA010000921.1:0-1287 GCA_038529195.1 Cyanobacteria bacterium J06600_6 | reverse complement strand
TGGAATCGAATAGGCAAGTTAAGTGGCAGTTTCTTCCACCTTACGCTTCTAACTTCGCCGGTGTACATGAGATTCTAGTTCGTTCCATGAAAAGAGCATTGCGACACATCTTAGGCGATGCAAATGTGTCGGATGAGGAATTGTTCACGGCGTTAGTACAAGCAGAAAGTTTAATGAATTCTAGACCGATAACAACATGCGAGGATGATGTGAGTAGCGATCCTTGTTTGACACCCAATCATTTCCTCTTTGGGCGTGCGGAACCGGGGAACATCCTGGCTGATGTAGGAGAAAATGATGGCCAATTGCTATCTAGACGATACAAACTAGTGCAGAGCCTAATCGAACAAGTATGGGTTCGATGGCAAAAGGAAGTTTTGCATAATTGTAAAACTAGAACGAAGTGGAAGGTTAAAACACCTAACCTTAAAGTTGACGATGTCGTTATCTGCCTAGAACCAATTCAATTGAAGAAACATAACTGGAAGCTAGGGAGAGTGATCAATACTTTTCCCGGTTTGGACAATGTTGTCCGAGTAGTTGATGTTTTGATTGAGGGCAAGACATACAGGCGCCCAGTTTCAAAACTATGTAGGTTAGAATGTTGATGTTGAAACCTGGGAGGTTTCAAGGGAGGAGTTATGTTAATAAGATTTTGTGTTTTAAAATGATACTAATTGATTTTATTTATTTTGCATGTACGTATTCGACGAGTGTGCATCGACACGGACTTCGATCTGGACAATGCTGTGTGTCTTCCGTGGACAGTGTTTATTTTGAATTTTAGTTGTTTTATGTTTAAAAAAGACGATAGTTATTTTGAGGCCAGGAACCTCAAATTAAGAGATGGGCATAAATAACTAGCGTCCTCAAAGGAGTTGAATGCAGCGCAAACGAGGATCTGTTTCTATTGCAAATAGGATTAGCTTATTTGTGATAGTCCTTATCGTCGCTTGCGATGTTCGTTTATTCGGACACGGTGAGGGCGCATTTCTGTTCTACAAAACAGTTTTAATCTTATGACGTTCAACTCTGGCTTCCTCTGAATTTGAGTAATTCAGAGCAAGCAATTTATGCCTTAAAAAATAGATTTACGTTTTTATGTCGAGAGGTGAATTTGTAATGCTTTTGAGTTTAGAATTCTTTTGTAATTTCTATTGCATGAAAATAAAGATATTTGCGTTTTTCCTTTGATGATATCTGTTGGGGTTTGAGGCGAATTTAATAAAGAGAAGTCTATGCCGCTTGTCTGACCTTTAGTGTGTATAGTGTAATAGAAAAATAAAT
>JBCBEA010000920.1:0-1289 GCA_038529195.1 Cyanobacteria bacterium J06600_6 | reverse complement strand
TTTATGCGGTTCACAAGCACTCAATATCAATACGAGACTAAATAAAATGGTTTTTTGAAACGCTTTGTCTAACATAATTCATAAAGACTGAAGTACGATATTTGCCATAGAGAATTATAAATTAAAAGACTACATTAGTTACGGTTGATTCTTAATAGCGATCGCACGAACCAAATAAATAAAAATAGCTCGATAATATTTACTATATTAGGCATTATTCTTTCTAAATACAGCAAATTTGCTATTTGCGATCCTGCACTATCTCCTAGCCATGAAATAAACAAATTATTGTTTCTAATTTACTCTGTAGTTTGATCTAGCCGATTGTGAAAAGTAAACGTTAAGTATGAAAGGGGATAAGAACTCAGAATAAGAAAAGCAATATATGCTAAAACTGGTTTGATTCTATAACGATAAAATATGTTGCCGAGAAATGAAACTTTAACAATAAATATTGTAGTTGGCATAAATACAGTCAGAAAAACTAAAAAGCTGGTATCTAAACTCATTTGCTTTTACTCAATATCTAAAAAAGTCTGTTCTATCACAAAATAAACAGCTTAAGACCAATGTCAAGATTGGTCGATCGCTCGAAATTAGGTTATCTTCGGTAAAAAGAACAGTTAATCTAACCGATGAGTATTAGTAGCCTAGAATTTGAGTTCGATCTGATGTGGGATGAGCTATTTCCTGACTTAGATTTGGAAACGGAAGTTCGGCTGATTCCTAAGCGTCGCTTTAAGTTTGACTACGTAAACTTTGCTGCAAAAGTGGCGATCGAGATTAATGGGCAAATCTGGCACAAAGGTGGACATAGTACAGGTAAAAGCCTGATGCGTGACTACGAAAAGCTAAATCTAGCGCAGCAACACGGCTACTGTGTCTTTCAGCTTTCCAAGGAAATGATTACCGAAACCTGGCTCAAAGCGATCGCAGCTACGATTAGAACTCGCAGGCTAGAGTTATTACCTCTGCACGAAACTATAGAAAATTAAGGAGTAGTCTTAAATAGGTAATGGTCAGTCTTTATCGTTGATAGTTTTGCTTGAATAATAATGCCTGGGGATTCTGTTGATTTTCTGGCTGTCTTTGCTTAATTGCTGACAGCAGATACATCTTTCCAAAAGTATTAACTATAACTATAAAAGTCGTTGCAATCAGCGTTTTACTATAGGTTTTTTTGAATTCAGGGTCGATTGCAACATTATTTTTAATTAGTCTATAGGTGTAGATATTATAGATATAGCAATTCTCATAGTCATTGCTGTTACTGTACTTCATGACTATGA
>JBCBEA010000919.1:0-1294 GCA_038529195.1 Cyanobacteria bacterium J06600_6 | reverse complement strand
AGAAACTAAGATAATCCGCAGAGGAATTCTAATCAGAGTAATGATCCAAAGCTGAGCGGTGCGGGTTTGGGGAAATAAACCCAGAATGACGATTATGCCTCCCGCCCAAATGCTGAACTGTAAAAACTGGAGTAGGCGGTATTTAACTTCCTGCAGGTTGACTTTTTTCTTATGATCGAGCTGAGAAGAGATCGTTTCGGCTACATGTTTGGCAATTTGAGCTTTTTGTCTTTGCGATCGCCTTGACCAGTTTGAGTTAACGAGGCTAGCTAGCACCATGAGGAGAAAAACACTGCCCGCCATTTTTCCTTGACGAATTAAAAAAGGTGCTGAACGCTGTTGTTTTGCCTGTCTCAATCCCCTTTCGATCTGAGCAGCAACTCTCTCTGCCTCATGCTCTAGATACACTCCCCGCCGTGCAGCATCCTGATTATTCATGGTTAGAACCGGAATTCGGCGACTGTCGACGGCAACATAGATAGACTGCTGGTTTCCTTTTTCTTCATGAACAACACTGAGATTCTCGCTCTTACTCTTGAAATAAGTATGGCTAATATCTTTGAGCCTTTGTTCGGTAAACTTAATTCGTTGAGCCAGATTTTCTTTTTGATCTAGAATTTCAAATACACAAAGACCATCAAGGCGCACGCAGCCAGAAATCAAGACTTCTGTGGTGTTAGATTTTAGCTTAAAAGTCTCTAAGTTAATTTTGGGCAAGAACGGTAACTGCCCCCATACAGGCAATGCAAAGATTGTACTCAAGGCGATCGCACTAATAATTATCCCAGAAATAAAACGTCTTTTAAACATCTAAACTGCTACCCAGATCGCAACATCACAATTATGCGCCATTAAACTTTTTCTATCGATCTCTAAAAATGCCTATTATTGTCTGTCCTGGAATTCATGACCCCGAACTTACCGATGCTTTGATCCAGAATCTTCAAAATCAAATTGACGATGTGTATTTTATCCTACCCACAGCAGCATATACTCCCTATTCAGCGATCGCTATCAGTCAATGGTTAGAGCAGCAGCCTTTATCTAAAACCGAACCGTTATCTTTTATTGCTTTTAGTGCGGGAGTAGTCGGCAGTATTGGAGCAGCGATCGCTTGGCAATTGCGAGGTGGTCAGGTTCGCAGCTTTATTGCTTTTGACGGCTGGGGAATGCCTCTGGCGGGAAACTTTCCTATTTATCGAGTCAGCCACGATTATTTTACTCACTGGAGCTCTCGTCTTTTGGGGGGAGAAGCTGAATTTTATGCCGACCCCGAGGTAGGACATTTAGACTT
>JBCBEA010000918.1:0-1339 GCA_038529195.1 Cyanobacteria bacterium J06600_6 | reverse complement strand
CCTGTTTGTGAGTCTATGTTTGACAATTCACTGATTAACACTGTTGTTTTGGGCACGATCTCCTATGTTGCGATTATCTTCATGCTGCGGGTATCGGGCAAGCGCACTCTATCAAAATGGAACGCTTTTGATTTTGTGGTGACGATCGCCTTTGGTTCGATTTTATCCAGCATTCTAATTTCAGCAAAAGACTCTTTTGGGACAGGAATTTTGGGTTTTGGTCTGCTGGTGGCGTTTCAATATATTCTGACCTGGATTGCTGCCCGTTCTTCTTTTATTCAGAAATTAATCAAAGCCGAACCAGCCTTACTAGTCTATAAAGGTGAAATAAAAAAGGATGCTCTTCAACGAGAAAGGGTTGCCAAAGGAGAAATTCTGGCAGCGTTACGCACTAACGGGGTTAGCGCAATAGAAGACGCAGATGCCGTAATTTTAGAAACAGATGGCAGCTTCAGCGTTATCACTAACCTAAGTGGAAGCACAGCTTCAGCGTTACAAGATGTAAAAGAGTTTGACCGCCCCGCAATGATTAACTCGCATTAATAATTTAAATTACCCAACTGACCTTATGGCGCTATGGCTCTACTATCTCTGCACTTTTTTCATAATTATTCTCATCCGCTATTTTATAGTCGCAGGAAGTGCATACTGGCTGTTGTCTAGCTTCATTCATCAAACCCTAGCCGAGCAAACGGCAGAAACAAAGCATAAACGCCAAAAGCTAATCAAAAAAGATATTTCCTTATCTGTGGCTGCTGCTGTAGCTACGGCAATTTGTGCAGCAGTTGTAATGACTATCTATGATTCTGGCGCAACACGTCTATATACTTCGATTGAAGAACATGGATTTGAAGAACGATCGCCAGCTAACTTTCAGGGCGTAAGGGTATGATGCTCAGAGATATTCCTGTCTTGCCGATTTGAGCTACCTACCATGAAAGAATCAAAATACATTGTCGATCGCCAATGGCTGAGAGAACAGCTAGACAATCCCCAGATAGTTATAGTTGACTGTCGTTTTCAGTTAGCCAAGCCTGATTGGGGAGATAGGGTTTATCGCCAAAGCCATATTCCTGGGGCATATTATCTCAATTTAGATCGGGATTTGTCGGGGGAGATTGAGCAGCACGGGGGTAGACATCCCCTACCAAAAAGCGATCGTCTGGCAGAAAAGCTTGCAGCGATGGGAATCATTAAAAATGAAACTCTGATAGTGGCTTATGATGATGCTCGTTTTGCCTTTGCCTCTCGTCTCTGGTGGCTATTACGTTATTTGGGTCATGATTCTGTCGCTCTGCTTGATGGCGGTTGGCAGGGCTGGGTTGAGGATAATTATCCA
>JBCBEA010000917.1:0-1348 GCA_038529195.1 Cyanobacteria bacterium J06600_6 | reverse complement strand
TAGCTGCTGCACAAGGATTAACTGCTGCACAGGGATTAGCTGCTGCACAGGGATTAGCTGCTGCACAAGGATTGGCTGACGCACAGGGATTTTCGGCAACAATAGAAGGGGAACTGGAGAAGTTAGAAGCTGTTGCAGTTTGAGCAGATAGAGTAGTACCGCTAATAGTTAGAATTGAAGCAGCAGCCAAAGTAGCAAGGTAGCTTAATTTCATGATTTTTTGAATTGGGGTTTTGTTTTGATGACACTAATCATCTAACTCGCCAAACCTGAAATTTTACTGAACTCTCGATTCACGTTACCTAAGAATTGCCGATTGCTTTCTCAGAAGATATTCAGCTATATATCTTCACCTACTGCTTAAATTGAATTAGCATCGTATAGTTTCTCGTTTCCTACCAAAAATAGCTTTTATGTCACAAGCAAAAATCAGTCCTAGCGATCGCCTGATCGAAGATAATCCCGACTGCGAAAACTGGATTGTTCTCGATGACTGTACCCGTCAAGCCTATTATCCTCCTGAAACTGAATTACCCGCCGATCCTTACCGACTGTTTCGGTTTCTTACCGATCTAGAAGATGTCTTGCTCGATATTCCGGATGATCTTCAACGATTAAAAGCAATTATGCCTCTAGTTCGCAATCTGCTCACCAGCTCCTACTGGTTACAAATGGAGTACGACAGTCCATCGCCTCAGACCGGTTGGTCAGTAAAAACTTTATACCGCGAACCCGAATATCCTTTAACAGTGCAAATGGTAGCCTGGAAACCTGGCACTGCCTCACCCATTCATAATCATGCTACCTGGGGAATTGTTGCTTTAATTGATGGAGTTGAAAAAAACCGCTTTTGGAAGCGATCGCCGACGGCAGAATTCCCTGACCGACTCGAACTGGTTGGAGAACAGATTTTAGAGCCAGGAGAAATTATTGGTTTTGCTCCTAATGCAATTCATAGTGTTGAATCAATTGGCAACGAGCCGACGATTTCTTTTAATCTTTATGGTCAAACTGACTATCCACAACGCTTTCAGTTCGATATTATCAAGCATTCCGCTAAGAATTTTTAGTAACTCAAACGTCTAGTCGTATAGTCCTAAAACTTAGCTGAGATTTAGGCAAAAGCTTTTCTATTTCTGAACAACAGGCTTGTTAGAGTACTTTATTAATAAAAATAAAGACTAAATTAAGTGCTCAAAAAGAAGGTAGGATTAACAATATGATTTTTATGTTACTTGACTAACTCTAAAAACTGTAACCAGCTGAATTTTAGCAAGAGATGCCATGAGCGTGCCGCTCACAACCCAGCAATGAAAAATGGTAGCCTTCAAATGAGACTAAACAGAGG
>JBCBEA010000916.1:0-1378 GCA_038529195.1 Cyanobacteria bacterium J06600_6 | reverse complement strand
CAGGAAAGCTGGCGGACTGTAGCTCTCGCGATCCCGAAGAATCAGAGATCTTTCTCGTCGAGGGAGATTCTGCGGGAGGAAGTGCCAAACAGGGTAGAGACAGAAGATTTCAGGCAATTTTGCCCCTCAGAGGTAAAATCATCAATATCGAAAAGACTGATGATACGAAGATCTATAAGAACAATGAGATCCAGTCGATGATTACAGCCCTAGGTTTGGGCATCAAAGGCGATGAGTTCGATCCTTCTCAATTACGCTACCACCGTATTGTGATTATGACGGATGCTGACGTTGATGGAGCACACATCAGAACCCTAATTTTGACCTTCTTCTTCCGTTATCAAAGAGCACTGGTAGATCAAGGATATATTTATATCGCCTGTCCGCCTCTGTATAAATTGGAACGGGGACGCAACCATCAATACTGCTATAGCGATCGCGAACTACAGGAAAAGATTGCCGAATTCCCCTCTAATGCTAACTACAATATTCAGCGATTCAAAGGTTTGGGTGAGATGATGCCCCAGCAGCTTTGGGATACCACCATGAATCCCGAAACTAGAGCCATGAAGCGAGTTGAAATTGATGATGCAGCGGAAGCCGATCGCATTTTTACCGTCTTGATGGGGGACAGAGTGGCGCCACGTCGAGAGTTTATTGAAACCCACGCACCTAAGTTAAATCTCGATGATTTAGATATTTAACCTGTGTCGGTTGACTCATAAGCCAAAATATTTACGGTTAATTTTGATTGGTTAGCCGTATTTTTTTATCTTGAAAAATGCCCAATATTTGCGGGGCAACTAATAATTAATATTTATCAATAAATTGAGGATGAATCCAAAGAAACTGGCGACGTTTATTTTGAACTCTTTCGAGTCCGCCAAAACCAGGATCTTGGTCTTTGAGCATGACCTGTAATTCTCTTAATAAAGAACCTTGAGCGCGGATTGCCTTTCGGGTATTTTCGGTAGAGCGATCTACTTCTATGCCATCTCCTGTAATTAACCAATCTCCTACTTGTTCGCCACCTTTTAGGAAAGAGTCAGCAGATTTTACGCCAAACTCTAACTGTTCGGCAATATTTTTATATTCAGAATCATCGGTGGCTAATTTTGTCCCAGGAATCGCTATAGGTAAGGCTAGTTTAAGAGTAACCGACATAATGCGTAGTAAAGGAGATGCTCGTTTAACCCAATCTTTAGTAAGTTCGATTTCATAGACTCCTCTGGTGTCTCCTGCGCCATTAAGTATGGGTAAGGGAACTCGGCGATGTTCGCACCACAAAGTAATACGGAATTTTTCGCTAGTCCAAGTTTTAGGGTTAAATTTACTCCGATCTACTGGTTCGATACTAAACAAACGAGGTCCATCTTTG
>JBCBEA010000915.1:0-1431 GCA_038529195.1 Cyanobacteria bacterium J06600_6 | reverse complement strand
AAAAAAATCCGTCATCAAATCGAGCGATCGATCCCTGTTGGTCGCTGGGGGAATAAAAAAATTGAGAAAAGCGTTACTAATTGGCAAGGCTGGAGAGACTTTAAAGAATTACATCCAGGAGTACAGGATTTAGACGGTAAAGCTTCGTCGCAAATGGGTTCTTTGGGTGGGGGAAACCACTTTATTGAACTTTGTTTGGATACGGAAAACTATGTCTGGCTAATGCTCCATTCTGGTTCGCGCCATATTGGTAATAAACTAGCTCAATGTCATATTTCCACAGGAAAAAAACTGGCTCAGTTAGCAGATCTAAGTCTGCCCGACCCCGATCTTGCTTATTTTGTCGCTGGTACGCCCGAATTTGAGGCATATTGGCGCGATTTACAGTGGGCGCAGGATTACGCTCGTTTTAACCGCGATGTGATGATGGCGCGATTTAAGCGTATAGTCGAAGAGTTTGTGACTGGGGGGAAAGAAATTAAACCCCTGCTGTCTGTTAACTGTCACCATAACTATGCCGAACAAGAAGTCCACTTTGGCGAAGAAGTGTATGTGACTCATAAGGGTGCTGTCCGCGCTCAAAAAGAAGACTACGGCATTATTCCTGGCTCAATGGGGACAAAATCCTACATTGTTAAAGGGAAAGGCAATCACGATAGCTATTGCAGTTGTTCCCACGGCGCTGGAAGGCTCATGTCTCGTACTCAAGCAAAGAAAGAGTTTACCGTTGAGGATGTAATTGAGCAAACTCAGGGCGTAGAGTGTCGCAAAGATAGCAAGATTATCGACGAGATTCCTGGGGCATATAAGCCCATCGAACAGGTAATGGCAAATCAATCAGATTTGGTTGAAGTCGTCGCCACGATCAAGCAGGTAGTCTGTGTCAAAGGATAATTGAATAGCTCAAATAGTTAGTAAGGCGAGCATCAATATAGCTTGCCTTATTTTTTTGTTTTGAAGTATGTTAGCGATCCGAAGGCTAGGCGGAACCTAATTGCTTTTTTACCATGAATATAACCCACAACAATATTGTCGAGTTAATTTTAGGTCCTGAAAGTCGATCTAATTTGTTTAAAGCGATCGCTTTAAAGTATTAAATTACTGTATTTATGAAATCATATTTCTACGAAAAAGATAGGTTGAACACAGATGAGTCAGGCATTTAGGAAATAGATAGTTCTGGGAACAATAGTAGTGTCTCAAGCCAATTCTGCCACCTGCCCTAAAAATATGCGAATTTTTATTCTGTCTTCACTGTTTCTAATATATATAGCTGGATGTACTGCTAACTCCAAAGAGCAAGAGATATACACACCAGACAAAACTATTGAAGAAAGAGACGCTTTGGGCAATAAGCATTGGTGACAAGTTAAGAAAAAGTACAAGTTGTCAAATGCAGTCAAATTAAGGGGGATGAGAATTTTAAACTAA
>JBCBEA010000914.1:0-1450 GCA_038529195.1 Cyanobacteria bacterium J06600_6 | reverse complement strand
TCACGAAGCTCCAGAGCAACTATTCAGTTTTCGTAGACACCCCTCACAGTTTACGGGAAATATCTGGAAACGCGAATCCCATCAAAGCAAAGAAACAGTCGATTGGTTTGATACTAATACAAAAAGTGCATTAACCTTCCCACATTGGCGAAGAGCTTACGAACACTTTAGCAGCTGTATACGAGTAGCTCCTTTAAGTGTTAGAGAACGTCTTGTTTGTTCCGCAATAGTTGTGAAGTGGATGTTACGAAAGAGAAGAGCATTCAGTAGAGATATAGTCAACCCTTTACGAGGGTCCTGAAGATTCGCGCTGGAATCAAGGGTGTTTTATATTAATTTATAACTCGAAAATGAATCAATGGCTCGGTATTTTTTGGGTTATCGAGCAAATTTATCCTCATCCCAGTATCTGTTTGCTCGTTTACAAGAATCTCCCTGACAAAATTTGTTTACTTGATGCCATCTATATGAAAGCA
Organism: Cyanobacteria bacterium J06600_6; assembly: GCA_038529195.1. Taxonomy (GTDB): domain Bacteria; phylum Cyanobacteriota; class Cyanobacteriia; order Cyanobacteriales; family Xenococcaceae; genus Waterburya. The sequence goes on along the minus strand of JBCBEA010000914.1, from coordinate 974 downwards.
AGCGATCATACAGACTGTCTTTAAAAGAACTAGATTTTTGCCATTGCTGTTTAATTTCTGCTATATTGCGATAGCTTTTTGGCGCTAGAAAAGAGCGATCGCGAAACTCACTCCAGATTTTATGATTCTGCCCAGTTAAGCTAGCAATTAGTTCGACAATAATTCTTAGACTAGATAACAGCAGCACCTTGTAAATTCCTGGGCGTAAAACAATTGCCCAATCTACTCTAAAAGCTTTATAAACCCAGTAAATAGCATCTCGATTGTTACCACTACCAAAGACCTGACCAACTAAATAATTGTAAAAATAACCTCTAGACCAACGATAAAAATACCTAGGAATTTCTGGGTGGCGAGATTTTAGTTTCGCCATTGTTAGATTATATGATTTTGCTATTCTCATTGAATTACGAGAGAGAGAGCCAGCACTTTGTCGATAACCCATCAAAAATTCTGGCACTACCTGAAATTCATATTGTTCGGCGATACGTAAATATAAATCAAGATCCTCACAGCCTTCAGCATTCTGTTCCCGCAATCGATAGTCATAATTTCCAACTGAGGTGAGACAGATACGACGAATTAGAGGATTACTACCATTATTGAGAAAATTACTGTATGCTAAGACTGGCAAAACGTAGCCGTTAGTAGAGTGTACGGTTTGATAGACATCAGCGCAGTATCTACCGATAATTTCTTCTCTTGCATTGATATCAACCGACCAACAGTAAACTAGACCGACTGATGGTGAAGAATTTAGAAGGCATTGCATCTGCTTCTCTATTTTTTCGGGAAACCAAATATCATCGGCATCGATAGGAGCGATGTAGCTACCTTTAGACTTGGCAATAGCTACGTTCCTCGCTTTGATTACCCCAGTTTGCCAAAAAAGACAAAAGAGTAGTTTTGATTAAGCAGAGCAACTCTGGGGTAATCAAAGCGAGGAACGTAGCTATTGCCAAGTCTAAAGGTAG
>JBCBEA010000913.1:0-1452 GCA_038529195.1 Cyanobacteria bacterium J06600_6 | reverse complement strand
GTCCAAAGATTTGATTGCTCCTGCTCGATATATACATCCGGCTTCACCAAGATCAGATCTAGCTTCAGCTCTCGCTGACGCAGAAAATGTAGGGGCGCCAAATTAATCTTGACCTGCTTGACTTCGACAAAGTCAGGATTATCATCTGTAGCGGGTAAAGCACTGCTGCCAAAACTAGCCTGAGATAAGGATAAAGACTGTAGCTTGCCTAACTCCAAAGGACGATGAAGATAATTTCCTGCTTCCGTTTCGATTAGAGGAATTAACTTACGCTGAACAAAATACCAACCATAAAGCAACCCCAATCCAGTACTACCCAAAAGTAAGACAGCCACGGTTATGATGAGCTTGCGCCATTTCCGAGTTGGTTTGGCTGAATAATCTTCAGGATTAACTTGTCTATCTGAATTTAGCTCAGAATCTTGGTTCATCTGATAGTTCTGTTTGAGGGCTAAAACTGCCAAAAACGACAGTTTTATTTAATCTATCAATCTAGAAGATAGTATTAGCGTAAAAGTTGCCAAACATCGTATTTTTTAATAACATCCAGTATAACTAGAGTTTAATTTTATGGTTATCAAAAAATAGAAAATAGTATGTTAAATTTAACTCAATAAAAATGAAAATCTAGGTAGAGTCAAAGTCCAACTATAAGCAGTAAAAAATAGTTTCTTGAGAAGAAAGAAGTTTGCGAATTCAGCTTAAATCTTTTCATGCCCAAGGAGAAGTAAATCAATAGTTAATTAAACTACCAGAAAAAATACATAGTAAGACAGTTGTAAGCTGTCATTGAGCATGGTTTAACTAACAAAAAGAAGTTAGTCAAAATTATTTAACTATATGTTTGCAACTCACGGTAAACAAAAATTCTACAATATTATTTATTCACTGTATTCTAAACCTGAAATATCATTTACCAGGGTAACTATTTGCTGATGAATAGTTTGCAAATTTTGGGTCCCGTCAATTGCGATCGCTTTGCCTTGATAGTCAGAAAATATTTGCTGATATTGCTCTCTCACCTTAGTTAGTTTGGCTTTGGTTTCATATATTTCCTGAGAGGATCGTTTCTGCAATCGCTGGAGAGAAACTTCAATTGGAATATCAATATATATAGTTAAATCTGGGTCAGGAAAGCGATCGTTTAACTTTTGAATAAAGTCAAACTGTGCAGTACTTTCGCAATTATATGCCAGAGAAGAAAAGTAGTATCTAGTACTAATAACGTGATAGTTATTTTTAATTAATTTAAAAACCCCGTCTACATCATTATATAAATGATCGTGGCGATCGGCAGCAAAAAGATAAGCCATTTGGCGATCAAATAAATCTTGATCGGCGCTAAAAACAATTCTTTGCTTTAATGCCTGACGAATTAAATTGCCAATGATGCCGTTGGAAGGTTCAGGACTAATTACAGCCTGTTCCTGCCTGGCAATTAGACTATTTTTT
>JBCBEA010000912.1:0-1466 GCA_038529195.1 Cyanobacteria bacterium J06600_6 | reverse complement strand
TCACTACAAACAGATCATTACAAATACCAAAAAATAGAGGATTTCGCCGGATACCATGCCTGCACTGCTTACAAATAAGTCGTTTTCGTGTAAACGACGCAAAACCAATAACCATGAGAGATGAATATTTTTTGCCGATAGTATTAATAATCTTCTGTCTTACTTTCACTGGCATACTTTTCTACGACTCCTATTCTCGCCATCGGATTATGAAGCCTGCCATAGTCTTGGATAAGTCTTATCAAGCATCTACAAGGGGAACAGGAGTAGGAGTGGGTGCAGGATCAAATGGAAAAGACAGTGAATGAAATTAGAGATTTTGCCAAGCAAGTGTATGAAGCCGCATTGCCAGACTATCCCAAAGGTTTAGTCTTTCATGTACATATTTTAGAATAACACCAAAATCAACCAATTAAAGCTTGTGAATTATGAGACTAATGACAAGAGTGAATGCCAGTGATTTTGAAGGTATGGTTAAGGTACCTCAAAGTAGTGTAGGTGTATTTGAAAGCATTGTGCGGGAGTTGATGAGAGCTGAGACTAAACACCCAGATTGGCCAACTGATCCTATTCATGCCGGCGCGATAGTTTCGGAAGAGGCCGGTGAACTGATTCGTGAATGCTTACAGATATCTTATGAAGAGGGAGACAAAAAACTGGCGGCTAAAGAGGCAATACAAACAGCGGTGACTGCTATTCGATTTCTTCAAAATTTAGACAGTTATGAGCTACAATGACTAAAAACGAGCAAAAAATATACGCCTTGTTAGTCGAAAAAGGCCACACGGTATCCGACATTGGTTATTGGTCGAGCTTTTACAATCGCGGATGGTACGCGACAGTAGATGGCGTAGACGAATGGCTCGGTTACGACTTAACTGAAGCGCTGGGAAACATCGAGAACGATGAAATCAAGTTCGAAGGATTAATTAATTCATAAATCGCTAAGAGAATGGACTATTACTTAATCGGATTCATGGTTATGTCCTCGGCATTACTGCTCAGGGAAGTACAACTTAGAAGGTTGATCGAACAAGGCAAACTGGAGGAAAGTCTAGTATATCCCGTTACTCCAAGAGACCTCCTCGCCGGGGCTGTTTTGTTGCATATTACAGCCATTACCTTTTCCATTCTCTATTACTTTCTAGCATAGCCAGTCTGTTCATCTTCGTCTTAAGAAAAAGATTTTCCGTCCATGCGTAAAATAAAGCTAAAAGCCAGCCCTCAGGATGTACATGACTTACACGATTTCCTTCTTAAGAGTATAACCTACATTGAACGAGAGTTTCCCTACAATTTGCACTACAAACTACAGGCAGTCGTACTTAAGCAGCTCGTGCGCAAAAAAATCAATCCTAAATTATTGGAATTGATCGGACGGCAGGCGTCTGATAGGGTTAAAATTAGCCTGGACGAGCCCGAAATAGTGGCTTTGCAGCTGGCGTTAAACAATGGTTGGTACACTT
>JBCBEA010000911.1:0-1470 GCA_038529195.1 Cyanobacteria bacterium J06600_6 | reverse complement strand
TTATATAATTAATTATTGTGAGCCAAATAAATAATATTTACAGCAGCTTATTTATTGAAGGTTTAAACTTTCCTCTAGACTTTAATAAAATTGACAGTGTTCTTAAGAAGATTAAAGCTAATCATGTTCCTCATTCGGTAAATAAATTAATCTATGGGGAAAATGTTCACTACGACTACGAGCTTTCAGATAATAGTTCAGAGCTGGACTTAAACTCCAATCGAGTATCTTATACCGTTATCGATATTGAGACTCAGACCAAAACCATCGGGTATAAAAATGATCGACGCTTGTTTACGGGTAGGGGTAACGACACGATCCTGGGGCTGGGTAATGCAACAGTAACGGCTAATTTTAAGGAGATCGCCAAAGGAGAATCTAACTCAATCGATAGTGCCTCTACTGATAGCACTGCTAGGGCAGCTTTCAAAGCTACCGTCGAAGCCAGAGGCATTCAAAATAATGGTCGGATCACCACTGCTAGAGGCGACGACAAGATTATTGGGGTGAGTGACGTCCAGAGCATCGCTAGTATTGTGGCAGAATCTACGGCGAGTGACCTTTCTTTAGCTAAGGCTGAGAGCGAATCGGCTATTTTAATAGATGTATTGGCAGTTGGTGTTGAGAACAATAATTCTGTCTTTTTGGGTCAGGGTAAAGATCTTTTTGTCGGTATTGCTAACACCTCTACCGAGACGGAAGCGAAGGCAACGGCGATCGCGAATGCTTTCGATCTAAACCTTAGTCAAGCAGTGGTTCAAGAACTAAATAACGCCACTGGCAATTCTAACTCGATCGCGGAAGCTATTAATTTAGTTGGTACGGTAGGAATTACGAATAGAGGCAGTATCTTTCTCAATCAAGGAAATGACATAATTTTTGGTTTAGCCAACAGCAAAATTTCTAGTGATGTTTCTAGCGACTCACAAACTACTGCTCGCGCCAATCAAACTGCTCTTGCAAAAGCCAACGGGGAATCTTTCGCCGTCATCGAAAATTTCACGATTGGCATCATTAATGATGGGCTAATTGCTACTGGAGGAAGAAATGATATTTTGATTGGTTTGGCTTTTAATGAGTCTGAAGCAACCTCAGAAGCAGAAGCTGAAGCTGAAAGTTCGACAGCTAACACGGACTCAGATACCAACACTATTGCCATAGCGGATACTGAAAACATAACCGTCATTGGCATTGACAACTCCAGAGGCGTAATTAATACGGGAATTGGTCGAGATACTATAATCGCCTACGGCAGTGATATTGGTATTAAGGGGGGCAAAATTGCCACGAGCAATGATGATGACAAAGTGTTTGGCTATGGGGGTTTTGTTGGTGTAGAAGATGCGAAAATATATTTAGGTCGCGGACACGACTATTTTCAAGCTGCAATTGGCGAGTTAGATCCTTTGACTGGCGCGGTTAATTTTGCCAAAGATCAAACTAATTCGATTCGTAACTCTAAAGTTTTTG
>JBCBEA010000910.1:0-1471 GCA_038529195.1 Cyanobacteria bacterium J06600_6 | reverse complement strand
AATACGAGAATTATCTTCATAGCTCAACTCTCCTTCTCCCTGAAGCACAATTAGCCACTCGTTTTGCTCTTGGTCATACCATTCTCCTGGTGGTGTTACCTGCCCAGTCGAGACAATTCTTTCGATTAAAATTCCATCTTGTTCTAACAGGCTTTCGATTAGTTCTGTTGATGCGAGAGAATTTGCCAGTTGAAATATATTCTTCACATTTATAAACTTAAGACTGAAAATTTAAGCATGGTGATCGCTATATTGAATTCGTGGGCGCTGCTCAATCGACATTCGTGAAGAGTAAAGAGACGAAGCTGTTTCTCAAGACACAATATTAACTAATATAAACTAGGACTAATTAACTATTGAAGCGGATTTTTATTAGCAATTAGACCAGCTAAACTAAAAACTTTGACCGTTATCGATTAATCGTAAACCAGTTTACAGCATCTTCTAAAGCGAGATCTATATCTGATTGAGGCAAACCCAATTCTCGAACTGCTTTGCTCGTATCATAAAACATCTTTTGTCTAGACATCCGTACCCCGTCAATTGCTACCGTTGGCTTTCTACCGACTTTAGTCAAGACATTCTCTTCTATCCACGCCACGCCGTAGGGAATCCAGTAGGGAATGGTTGATTTTGGTGCGGGTAAACCCGTAATTTGTGCTAATTTGCCGAGTAATTCTTTAAAGGTTAGATTCTGATTGCCCAAGATATAGCGATCGCCCGTTTTGCCTTTAGCTAGAGCTAATATATGACCCTGTGCCACATCTTTGACATCGATTAAATTTAGCCCCGTATCCACATAAAAAGGCATCTGATGGTTAAGAAAGCGGACAATGATTTCTCCTGTAGGGGTAGGCTTGAGATCGTATGCACCAATAGGCGTACTCGGATTAACAATCACAATATCCTGTCCCTGCTGAACTGCTTTTACTGCCTCTTGTTCGGCATAATATTTGGACTGTTTATAGTCCCCGATTAATTTCTCCACAGGACTTTGATAGGTTTCATCAGCAATGCTATTTTCCTTCACCCCGATAGCAGCTACGGAACTAGTATAAACAGTGCGTTCTATTCCCGCTTGTCGAGCGCAGGCTAAAACATTGCGCGTACCTAAAACATTGTTGCGATAAAGCAATTGGCGATCGCTTTGCCACAGAGAATATTGCGCTGCAACGTGAAACAACACTTGACAGCCAGATATTAAATTAGATAGTTCACTACTGTTTAAATCTCCGACGACAGTTTCAATCTCCAGAGATTTAAGATTATCTAAATTGCTATTTTTACGAACTAAAGCCCGAACTTTATATCCCTGATGCAACAATAAGCGAATTAAATTTGCGCCAACAAAACCCGTACCACCCGTAACAAAACATTTCATATATCCATTTTTTAGTTATTAAGTAGGGCGTGTCATCAATTAAGCCAGACGACAGAAGAAGCAAGATAAATAGAGCCGAGAAAGTTAACT
>JBCBEA010000909.1:0-1474 GCA_038529195.1 Cyanobacteria bacterium J06600_6 | reverse complement strand
AATGATCGTGACAATCATCTGCATGTAGCTACTTTTAGCGCCACCTTACAGCCAGGTGATTGTCACGATCATTTAATCCTCGATAGCCTTCTCTGGGTAGCTGAAAATCACTATATACTTCGTCAGCTAGGGTCAAATTAGCGCGATCGCATAAAAGATAAAATGGTTGCGGATTATCTACGTCCATCGTCACCCGAACCCCATTTGCCCCTGGCGTTTGACTGGAAAGAGCGGGCAAACTGCCACCATGAAAGCTACGATAATTGACCAAGGCTTTGAGAGTCAGCTCGATTGGCTTACTGCCCCGTTTTAGACTGTAATAAACATAGGTAGTATTTGCATTGGGCTGCATCCAGATCCGCTTTTCTAAAATGGCATCGGCGATCGCAAAACTCCAGACGGGAATTGTACCTTCGAGGCGAAAGCTCTCAATATTTTGATAGCCCAGGGGACTAATAGTGTTGCCCTGCCAGCGATTGCTGGCTAGAGCATAGTTTTCGCCGTTATATGTCGCCAGGTCGTCGATTTTAGTTAACAGCAGTGTGCGCTGCAAAGGAGGTTGGAGAGCAGCAATCAAAAGCCCGTGATAGCTACGGGTTAAATTTCCCGCAACGGTACCTGAGGCATACCCACCGATACCGTTGGTTACCAACCACTCTCGTCCCTCGGCAATCTCAAGCTGACCGCAAACTTCTCGTCCAAACTCGATACTCATGTTGACGTTTTCCATTAATTAATGTCTTATCAAAGGTTACTGTTCGTAGCTCTAAGCCATAAGCTCTAAGCAGAGAACCTTTATCCAGATTTTCAGCTCCAAAAAAGCTGATATTAACTAGTTAACTACTTGATTCTGAGTAAGAGCATAGGATTCTGGGATAATTTCTACCGCCTGCATCATTCCCTGGTCTTCGTGGTCAAGAATGTGACAATGCAGAACAAACTTGCCTGGAAACTCGGTATAGCGAGTACGAATAGTTTCGGGTTGCTCGGCAGTTACGATCAGAGTATCGCGCCAAATACGCTCTGTTTGGTGATTAGGGTCTTGGCGATCATATTGAAAGGAATTAACGTGAATATGGAAGGGATGTTTATCGGTAGAAGCCTGACTATCGGTGCTAATCCGCCAGATTTCTGCCTGGTTAAGTTCTAGCTTTCGTTCGTCTTGGGGACTAAAGGGGCGGTTGTTAACAGCAAACTTATATTTAGGAAGCTTGTTTGAATTTGGGGGATCTGAAGTAACTGGTGTAATGCTAAAGGCAACTAGCTGAGTTGGTTCGGTATTTTTTAGCTCACTATCCAGAATATCTGGCGGTGCATCCTGCTGTTTGACCATAGCAATCTGGCGATCGCTCGGCAGAGGCATATCCAGGCTTTCGCCTTTAACAATTACTCTGGCTAGGATCGAACCAGCTTCGCCTTTGTTTAACAGAGATTCTTTGGGCGTACTAGGTGCATCAATCAAATCGTACTGTTG
>JBCBEA010000908.1:0-1475 GCA_038529195.1 Cyanobacteria bacterium J06600_6 | reverse complement strand
CTAAAAGATTAGGAACAATACTGGTATAGAGGCTGCCTGGACCAATAATAATATATTCCGCTTCTTCAATTGCCGTAACAGCAGAGGGTAGAGCAGGAGGATTAGCGGGAATGCAGCCAATATTTTTGATCCTGCCCTTAGCTTCGGGTATATTCGACTCCCCTTCAATTAGCCGACCATCCTCCATTTCTGCCCAAAGACTAACGTCGCTGAGAGTTGCAGGCAGTACTTTCCCGCTAATCGCTAAAACCTTAGAACTAGCCATTGCAGCCTGTTCTAAGTCGCCAGTAATCTCGCTCATCACGGTCAAAAACAAGTTGCCAAAACTGTGACCTGTTAATCCATCCCCTGCCTCAAAACGATATTGAAACAGCTCAGTAAGTAATTCTTCCTCATCTGCCAGAGCAGCGAGACAGTTACGGATATCTCCTGGAGGCAATACGCCAATTTCTCTTCTCAGTCTGCCTGAGGAGCCACCATCATCCGCTACAGTAACGATCGCCGTAATGTTACTGCTATATTCCTTTAAACCCCGCAATAGCGTAGATAAACCAGTTCCCCCACCAACGACAACAATTTTTGGACCGCGATTGAGCCGACGACGGTCTAGCAGCATATCCACCAGTCCTTTGTCCTTATCAACTCCGAGAACATCAGTAATTGAGCCGACGGTGCGAGACTGACCCCAAAAAATCAGAAACAGCCCCAACATCAAGACAATTGGTCCAGAAATATAGCTAGGAACAACAGTTGTCAGAAATTCAAGAATTTGAGATGTAAAAGACAGTAAACGATAAATTGGAGTCAGCTTACTCCAGATTGCTGAACCAATCACGGCAAGAAAAAAGCCACTGGCACTGATTAGCAACCATCGCTTGATAAACAATCCAGGAGACAGCCATTTAAAGAGCCGACTACGGCGACGAGGCTTTTTGGTGCGCGAGAATGAATTTTTCATCCCAGATTAAAGACTGTTTTCTAGATAGATGCCAGAGTCATTAAGACAAACATATACTATCTTGCTGTAACCGAATTGGCAGTTTGCCATAAATATCTGTATTGTAATCTTTAACTAAGCTTCTGATTCTTTGGCGAATCGATCTTTTATTCTGCATGGAAATTAAAATCCTAGGTTTAGATCCAGGAATAGCTATTCTAGGCTTTGGCAGTATTATTTGCCAGACGGGAGATTCTGTCGATGCCGATTTAGATTTAGTCAGGCTTCAGGATTTTGGCACGATTGAAACTCCAGCAAAAACTAACTTTAGCGATCGCCTTTGTACGATTCATGATGACCTACATGCTGTCATCGGTCAGGTTAAGCCCGACTTAGTAGCGGTAGAGAAGTTATTTTTTTATCGCATGAGCCACACTATTACGATTGCTCAAGCGAGAGGCGTTGTAATGCTGGTTTTGGGACAGGCTGGTTTACCTTATGTCGAATTTACCCCACCAGAGGTAAAAAAGGCTCTAAC
>JBCBEA010000907.1:0-1496 GCA_038529195.1 Cyanobacteria bacterium J06600_6 | reverse complement strand
GTGCAAAATAACCCTGACGAAGTTTGTCCTGCAGGCTGGGAAGAAGGTGACAAGACTATGAATCCCGACCCTGTTAAATCTAAAGTATACTTCTCTTCCGTAAGCTAGAAGATCTGGTCAGAATTAAGTTTAGAGAGAGGGGTATGAATTGCTCCTCTTTTTTGTTGATTAATTTTCATGACTAAATAATAAAACTTTTTTAGATGTAGTTCGCTTGTAAAGTAAGTAGGTTTACGATAAGAAGCATACTTGTATCTGCTTTAAACTTTGAGTCCTAAAACGTAGTTAGCTACACGCTAGGATTCAAAATAGAAACAATGAAAGTTTGGCTTTTAAACTAGATTTAGCTGCAAAGTAATGACAAACTCCGATTTTTCCGAAGGTCGTTTGCTAGGGTTTGAAACAACTACTCTGGATGAAGTATTTGATCGAGATTCAGGCACATATTATCTGTATCCCGAAGCACCTATGGCCGATGAGGTTCAGCTCTCGGGGGTGAAATGGGGCATGATTGATTCTGGGGTGCTGCGCGATCATCCACAGCTAAAAGGCTTAGTAATTAAAGAAAAAGACTTTACGGGGGAAGGTATTGCGGACGAAATTGGGCATGGAACGCAGGTTGCTCTGATTGGGACTTATGGCGACCCGACGGAAGATAAGAAGCCAATTTTACAAGTCCCAGGACTAATAAGTGCAAAAGTCGCATCTAGAGATGGGACAGTCGATAAGAAAAAGGTAATTAGAGCAATTCATTGGGTTGCCAAACAGGGTGTCCAAATTATCAATCTAAGCTTGGGATTTGAGGGTTCGGCAAAAAAGCATCAAGATCTTTGTAAAGCAATCAGCGCTCATCCTAATATTATCTTCTGTGCTGCAGCGGGGAACTTGGGAGTGGGTTTTAAAGTTTGTCCTGCGAGTTGCGATGCGGAAAACTTAGTTAGCGTCTCTGAGATGATTGGCGAAGAACTTGCGCCTCATTCAGGAATAGGAGATGTAGGAGTAAACAATCCTCCAGCCCCCGTATCTCCCACTGCATATTATTTTGGGTTAGGTTTGAAGGCAGCAAAAGCTAATCGTTTGGAACAGGCAGAGAAATTATTTTACAAAACTATTGAGATAGACAGTTCTCATATTCCTACTCTGTGCCAGCTAGGTTTAATCGCCATAAGTCGGCAAGATTATGATACTGCCTTGGAAAAATTCATGCAGGCATATGAGCTTGATAGTTCTCATTCAGCAATCATGACACAGCTAGGAACAGTCTGGTTGTTCAAGAATAATTTAGACAAAGCCCAGCTATTTTTACAGCAAGCGACAAAAGCAGATCCACCAAATGCTTTAGCTCATAAAAATCTTTCCGTTGTCTGGTATCAACGCGGAGATTTACAAAATTCCTTAAAAGAGTTGGAATTAGTCAAAAAAGTAGATCCAAACTATCCCGATATAAATCAGCAAATTGAGCATCTTAAAGAGAGATTACGATGATTGAAAAAATA
>JBCBEA010000906.1:0-1505 GCA_038529195.1 Cyanobacteria bacterium J06600_6 | reverse complement strand
CATGAGTTTCGCAACCCCCTCAACAGTATTTCGGGAATGGCGCAAATTTTAGAGGCTTATGGCGATAACCTCAAACCTGAGAAAAAAAAGGAAGTTTTACAGCAGCTACAGCGCAACGTTACTAAAATGACAAATCTGCTCAACGATGTGTTGCTAGTTAGCCAAAAAGATATGGACAAGCTTCAGTTTAATCCTGCACCAGTGAAGCTTGCAGCATTTTGTCGTAGCGTTATCGGTGAGGTGCAAAGCGCATTCAAGCAGACAACAATTAATTTTGATTATCAGGCTGAAAAGCAAGAATTTAATCTTGATCGCCATTTACTCGATTGCGTGCTGACCAATTTATTATCGAACGCCTGTAAATATTCTCCAGAAGCAGAAATAGTCGATTTTGAAGTCAGTTCCCAGGCAGAAAAATTAACTTTTATAGTTCGCGATCGCGGTATTGGTATTCCAGCGGTCGACCTACCTTACCTGTTTGATTCTTTTTATCGTGCCAGCAATTCTCTCCGGCAGCAGGGTACAGGCTTAGGACTAGCGATCGCCAAAAACTATATTGAGCAGCATCAGGGCACAATCTCGGTCAGCAGTGAACTGGGAGTAGGAACGGTTTTCACGGTAATAATTTCATTGTCATAACTAACCAACTAAAAATCTAGTGGGACTTTCTCTACAGTGGCGAGGGGACGCAAAGCTTATCTCCCTCCAAGGATCTTGTCTATTAGAAATCTCTTCGAGCATTCTGGACATTTGATGTACTTTCCTACCAATAAATCACTTTATTCTAATTCGTAAATTTCGGCGCGATCGCGTCCCTGTTTTTTAGCTTGATATAGTGCCTTATCCGCCATCTCAATTAGCTCTTGGGGAGATATAGCTTTATTGTGACAGGCACTAGAGATCCCCATACTAATACTGACGTACTGGCTTACTGTTGAACCTGGGTGAGGTATTTGCATAGCCTTGAGCTTGGCACGAATTCTTTTGGCGACAATGTTGGCGGTTTCAGTATTGCTGTTGGGCAAAACAATTACAAACTCTTCTCCACCATAACGAGCAGCTAAGTCATTACCACGTACAGATTCATTCAGTACCAAAGCCACCTTTTGTAGACAGTTATCTCCTTCTTGGTGTCCATAAGTATCGTTATAAATTTTAAAAAAATCTACATCACAGAGAATAACGGCTAAATCCTGCTCATTTCGCTGACACTTTGACCACTGCTGTTTGATAAAGTGATCGAAAAAACGGCGATTGGCAATTTTGGTTAGACCATCAGTAAAAGCAATTCGCTTCTGGTTCTGATAATAGTAGCCAGTAACGACCAAGTTCGCAGCAACTAAAGCAATGAGAGGCGCAATAGTTGGTAGCCAATAGCCAGCTAAAAATAATAGATAGCTAGTAGTGAGCAGCACCCCGACGGGCAAGATGATGCCGATAATGAAGAGCTTAATAGAATGGAAAGAATCTTTTTGTAGCAAATTCATCTGAAACAAAACTAGACT
>JBCBEA010000905.1:0-1507 GCA_038529195.1 Cyanobacteria bacterium J06600_6 | reverse complement strand
ATTTATTCTTATGCAGTATTAATAGTAAATACAATAAAATGCACAATTATGCTAATAATTCAAATATTCTAAAATACGATCTAAATTAAAACTGGCGATCGGCACAAGCACTCGCGCGAGAACTTTGCTGTTCGGCTAAGTTTGGTTATGGTGTTGTTAGCCAAAACAATGCTTAATATCTATGAATATTTTGTAAACCTAAGTTAACCATATCTCTACTGTTTTCTTGAGCAGCTAATCCAAAACCCAATATTTGAAGAAGTTACTAAATATCTATCTAAATTATGAATTCATCCAGTAACGGCAACAGTAATTATCCTTCGGGCGCCAATTCAGGAAATGAGGATGTAAATAATTCCTCGAACGACAAAATCCGCGTTTTGATCGTTGACGATCAGAAAATGATCAGAGAAGGATTGAAAGCCTTAATCAAGACCGAAAATGATATTGAAATAGTTGGGGTTGCTGAGAATGGAGAACATGCTGTCAGCCAGGTTGAATCTCTAAATCCAGAAGTAGTTCTGATGGATATGGAAATGCCAGGAATGAACGGGGTGGAGGCGACAAAGCTCATCTGTCAGAGATTTCCTGATGTTAAAGTCTTGGTTTTGAGTACTTTCGATACCCAAGAGTACGTTGCTAGCTCTCTTAACTCTGGGGCAATGGGCTATCTGCTCAAAGGTACTCCAGCTAAAGAACTAACTGATGCTATCCGCTCGATTCACCGTGGCTACGCACAGATTGGACCAGGAATTTATCGTAATTTATCTGTACCCCAGATAGAAGAAGCGGAAAAACTGCCGACAATGTCTCATTTATCGGCTCGTGCTGCCGAGATTGAAACTTCCGAGAAATCTTACCCCCCTGGACAATTAGTTACTAGCAAAACAGACAAGGAAGGATCGGCATTAGCTAAACGTAGTCCTGGTTCGGCAAAAACTCGTAAGTTTGAGCAGACGGTAATTTTACGTCCTTCGCCAAAATGGTCGCGTTTGACAATGGGCTGCATTATGGGAGTCACGGCGTTTGCCTTAATTTGGGCGCGATTTGCCAAAATCGAGCAGGTAATTCCCGCTCAAGGTATGATCCAGCCGATTAGTAAAACTCAAGAAATTCAAGTTCCGACAAATGGTGTAGTAGAAGAGGTAAAAGTAGAAGAAGGTGACGTTGTCGAGAAAGGCGATGTGTTAATGCTTTTAGACACCACAACTTCTCAGGCACAGGTAGATTCTTTGACCAAAGTGCGTAAGTCTCTCACCCAAGAGAATAAGTTTTATCGTGCTTTGATAAACGGAGATATTGATGCCAATAACATTGACAGTACGATCGCTTCATTAGAAATTGCCCCAGAGATTGCTTCTCTGAGTCGCAACCGAGCCGAGATTATTGCCGAAAACCAGATTCTTAACAGCTTGCTCAACGGTTCTGGAGGTAATTTTAATCCCGAACAGCTTGCCAGACTAGAAGCTTCTCGAGCCGATGTGAGAGAGAGAACAGCATCCGCCAG
>JBCBEA010000904.1:0-1511 GCA_038529195.1 Cyanobacteria bacterium J06600_6 | reverse complement strand
AAAGATGGTGTACCAAATGATAATTCTGACCCAAAATTAGAATATTAAGAATAGGACTTGGATAAACTCTAGAGCTTTTCCAGCGATCGCGCTCTTTAAAAGGACGATGAGGTAAGTAATCAAAAAACAGACCCAAAGCCATACCCACTACCATTGCGGGCACAAACCAAAAGTTCATCACATAGCCAATAAAACCATAGTGAATCCCCAGTACAACTATTGTAATTAAAAACAAACGGCTGAGGAACCATTCTACTAGCTCGTACTTACGCCACAATTTTCTCTGAAAAAAGAAAAACTCATGGTAGAAAAAGCGAGCAGCAATTAACCATAGAGGACCCCCCGTCGAAACAAAGTGATCTGGGTCATTTTCGGGGTCGTTTACATGGGCATGGTGCTGTAGATGTACCCTGGTAAATACAGGAAAGGCAAAACCCAGCATTAAAGCACTGCAATGACCTAAAATTGAGTTGATAATACGATCGCTGTGGGCGCTGTTGTGGGAAGCATCATGAATAACAGTACCTGACAAATGCAGTGCCAGTACGTTAGCTAGAAAGCAACACCAGTCTGGAAAATTCCAGCGAAAGTAACCCGTGGTCGATATCGTCAGCAACGCGATCGCTGCAATCACCATCAACACATTGGGATTTAATCCACCAGGAGCCTTTAAATACTCTCTGGGTACGGTTCGCAGTGTTTGAGACGACTGCATTTTTTCGTTCGCTCCTCTTACTTTTGATATACGGCTTTTCTCAGGTAGTTTACACTAATTCTTAGCCTGGGTAAAGAATTGTAACGCAATTGACCGATTTTTCTCATTTAACGGTGAATTTGTCTCATGATTTCACTATTCAAATCGAAATGTTATTTCTCTGGTGTGATTTGGAACATAAATTTAAATCAGTCTACATCTGGTTAAGATAAGATTGATATCCCAATTTATCAAGGCGATCCTGTTTGTCAAGCACAGTTTGGGATAAATCCTGACGATACTGCAAAACTTGCTCCTGTAGTCGAGAATCATTAGCTGCCAAAATTTGCACCGCTAGCAAACCTGCGTTCTGAGCATTTCCAATTGCCACTGTGGCGACAGGAATCCCTCTCGGCATTTGGACAATAGAATAAAGAGAATCAACTCCCTGTAGCTGCCGAGTTGTAACAGGAACACCAATTACGGGTAGGGGAGTCAAAGAAGCTACCATACCGGGTAGATGAGCAGCGCCTCCAGCTCCAGCGATAATTACTCTTATACCTCTTTGATGGGCATTACGGGCATAATCAACCATTCTTTCGGGTGTGCGATGGGCAGAAATAATCGCTACTTCATGAGGGACTGCAAAATCTTCGCAAACGGCGATCGCCTTGTCCATCGTCGGCAGATCTGAATCGCTGCCCATAATAATGCCAATTAAAGGTTTAGTTTCACTCAAAGGTCTTTGCTAAAATACTGACTTTGTATTCTATCTTGTTTGTTAGTGCAATCTGTGAAAGTTTAGCAGCTAAACTTT
>JBCBEA010000903.1:0-1514 GCA_038529195.1 Cyanobacteria bacterium J06600_6 | reverse complement strand
TATTTTGACCGTCAGCTTCTTAGCGAGCTGTCAAAATAAGCAATAGTGTGCGCATGGATCAAATGATTAGGTGAGGTGTTGGAGGAGCAGGGATTCGAAATCTCGAATGGAGGGGAGGGAAAGGGCTGTTTTTTTGGCTTCTTCATCCCAATATCGCATTCGAATACTTTCTCCGAAATAGGGATTTTGACGAAATCGCTCGGCCTCTTCGGCACTCATCGGCCCGCCCTGATGTCTGAGCGTTTCTTTGCTGGCTGCAGAAAGTGCCTCTAGATAAGCCGGATTACTGTAACACAAATATCGTTTGGCGAGAACGTGCCCTTCGACGAGCGCCCCTATCCTTTGAGAGAAGCCGAGTTGGCGTAGGTAATTCGCGCCGATGCTTTCGTGCTCGGCTGCGCCGAACGCTCCCATACGTTGACTGGAGAGTTGATGGCCTTGCAAATGCCCAATATCATGTAATAGGGCCGCAATGACTACTTCAGGGTCTTGATTTTCCTCTTGGGCCAGCATCGCAGCCTGAATCATATGCTCTTTCTGGCTTAGTCCCTCGCCGTAGGATTCATCTCCATAGCGATCAAAAAGAGTGAAAATTTCGGCAACAATCTCTTTGGCGGATGGTCTCGACATGGCGTAAAGGTATCGGTCCTTTGTTATAGCGGAATAAATGTCAGATAAAATTTCTGTAAAAGTGAAGCTACAAACTTCACTTGACTGTCATCTGTGCCTTATCTGGGAG
This sequence comes from Cyanobacteria bacterium J06600_6, assembly GCA_038529195.1. Taxonomy (GTDB): domain Bacteria; phylum Cyanobacteriota; class Cyanobacteriia; order Cyanobacteriales; family Xenococcaceae; genus Waterburya. The sequence continues at coordinate 775 of JBCBEA010000903.1, read as the reverse complement.
CAACACACAATCATCATATTGTCATATCACTATAAAGCAAGTATTTAGACGATAGTATTAAGTACGGAGACCTTATTTTTCTCAGTCTTACTACATGATACTTAAACTCACTACTAAACCAGAATTGTGATGTTGGTAAGTAAAGCAGACTTTATCGAAAATACCGGGCTGAAACGCTGGAAAATGACGGGTGCTGCCGGGCCTTTGATGAAACTCACGGGTCTCGACAAGATGAACAAATTGTATCAGGATGCATTACAAGAAAAAGACGTAGACTTTGTTGAAGCGCTTTTTGAAAAGCAAGGTATCCAACTTGAGATCAGCGGCAAAGGCTTGAACAAACTTCCCAAAGAGGGCGGTTTTATCACCATTTCCAATCATCCCTTTGGCTTTTGGGATGGTCTGGCTCTGCTTAAGTTGATGCGTTCGGCAAGGCCGGAATTCAAAGTCTTAGCTAACTTTCTCCTCGAGCAGATAGAACCGATAAATGATCGATTCATTTCTCTCAATCCTTTTGATCAGGACGATAAAACCAATATCAAGGGCCTCAAGCAGGCGTTTAATCATTTAGAAGACGGATACCCCTTGGGGATTTTTCCGGCTGGTGAGGTCTCCTCTCTGCATCAAGGCAAGATCGTGGACAGAATGTGGTCTCGGACAGCAATCCGACTGATCAAAAAGGCCGAAGTGCCAGTTGTGCCGATCTACTTTGAGGGCAATAATGGTCCATTTTTCCATCTTTTGGGCCTATTGCATCCCAATTTGCGGACCGCAG
>JBCBEA010000902.1:0-1519 GCA_038529195.1 Cyanobacteria bacterium J06600_6 | reverse complement strand
ATTGTTTTGGAAGAGCCTTCTGTAGTCGCAATTGAGCGTAAGACAGAAAATCCCAGAGCATTTGGTCAAGAAGCAAAATCAATGTTGGGACGCGCTCCCAAGAATATCGAAGCGTTACGTCCACTTAAAGACGGAGTAATTGCCGATTTTGATGCTACCGAAGCTATGATCCATGAGTTTGTTAGGCGGGCATTTGAAGGCAACCCCCTAGTTCATCCACGGATGGTAATTGGGATTCCGAGTGGCGTGACTAAATTAGAAAGGCGAGCCGTAATTGAAGCAGCCTCTAATGCAGGAGCCAGGGAAGTAGATTTGATTGAAGAACCTCTTGCTGCAGCAATTGGTGCAGGTTTACCCGTCACCGAGCCAACAGGAAACATGATTGTTGATATTGGCGGCGGCACAACTGAGGTAGCGGTAATTAGCTCTCAGGGTAAGGTCATTAGCGAATCAATTCGTATTGCCGGAGATGAATTAACCGAAGCGATCATCAATCAGGTTAAAAAACAGCACAAGCTATTTATTGGTGAAAATACGGCAGAAAACATCAAATTTAAAATCGGTTCTGCATATCCCATTGACGAAAATGATCGCACGATGGAAGTTAGAGGTTTACATTTACTCTCAGGCTTACCTCGTATGGTTGAAGTTTGCGAATCTGAAATTCGGGAATGTTTACAGGAATCTGTCAGAAGCATTATTGAAGCAATCAAACGCACCCTCGAACAGACTCCCCCTGATTTGGCAGCCGACATCATTGATCGAGGCATCATGTTAGCAGGTGGTGGTGCTTTACTCAGAGGAATTGATACTTTAATTGCTCAAGAGACTGGAATTATTACCCATATCGCTGCTGAACCATTAAAATGCGTGGTTCTAGGTACGGGTAGAGTCTTAGAAGACAAGACCCTAGATCGTGTTTTTAGCGACAGTTCTGTTATGAGATAAATTGTGGGCTTCTGCCATGATTCATGAAGCTTGGAAAATAGCTGATCGCTAATAACTAGCAAATTAGAACGAAGCTAACACATTAAAATAACTATAGTATGAGTCGTTGGTGGGATAGATACGGGTTTCGCGCAGTTTTAATCGTCGTGGCGCTGACTATTGCTCTATGGGTCAAGAAAACTCAGGGAGCATTGATTTCAGAAGTCTACTATTTTGCAGTTAGCCCGTTTCAATCTCAGACACAGCTAACTCTGGAGGATCGGCTAACCAATGCCAGAATTTTAGAGTTAGAGCAAACTGTAACGGAATTGGGACAGCAAAATCAGCAGTTAAAGCAGCTGCTCGACTATACTTCCAGCCAAATAAAGTCTGAGTCTACTATTACTGCACCTATAATCGGACGATCTCGCGATCGCTGGTGGAATAGAGTCACCTTAGGTAAAGGGCGCCAAGACGGCGTAAAACCTGGCTATGCAGTGGTTGGGATTGGTGGTTTAGTCGGACGCATTACCCACGTCACAGCTCATACGAGTAAGTTATTGCTAGTGAGCGACAACACTAGTCGAGTTGG
>JBCBEA010000901.1:0-1526 GCA_038529195.1 Cyanobacteria bacterium J06600_6 | reverse complement strand
TGACTACTGCCAATTACTACCAAATCATAGTCAAGTTGGTCTTTATGCTGCTCAGAATGCGGTTCAACTTGAGGCTCGTGTAGCATTAGTGACTCAAAGCGAGACTTCTTCTTGGTTGCCCGACCACGTTTTTGCTAGCTACAGTCTGGGGGAAGCGGGGAAATTTAATGATCGCCTGAGTAACAATCCTTGGCTTACTGTCTCGGATTTTGTTTCTTTGACTGCTGCTCAAGACTGGGCAAAGAAAACCCATCACAGAATGCAAACTAAAAATTCCCTCGCCAACTTAGCAGCTTTGGGAGTGGATGTAATTGTCGGCAAGGGTGAGTTTTGCCGTTTACCAAACTTAGCTTTTCAGACCGAAAAACGTAAATTGCGATCGCGTAACTATGTTTTGGCAACGGGGGTTAATTTTGCGCCAAAGTTTGCTGATAGCCATCATCCTCAAGATTATTTAACCCTACACGAGCTATGGCAACAAGATCTGACCAGTATTGGACAGAATTTAATTGTTGTTGGTGATAATCCTGCTGCTTTAGAGTTGTCACAAATACTGGCTAGATTTGAGAAGCAGGTTACTCTGGTGACAAGACAGGCGCGAATTCTAGCTCATGAGGATCTTGAACTTGCTTTGCTGCTTCAAGGAGAGTTAGAAGCATCAGGGATTAAGGTCTATACCGATTCAACTGTTAGTCAGATTAAAACTCTTGATGGACAAAAATGGCTACAGGTAGGCGATCGCGTTTTAACTGGCGATTGCATTATTCTGACTGATAATCAGCAGCCTAATATTGCAGGCTTAAATTTAGCAGGAGTAGATGTCAAATACGATCAAAGCAAAGTTCAGGTCAACAACAAGCTACAAACTACTAATCCCCATATATATGCCTGTGGCGACATAATTGGTGGCTATAGCCTCGAAAATATTGCTCAATATGAAGCGAATCTAATTCTGAAAAATACGTTGTTTTTTCCCTGGTATCGAGTTAATTATCATTCTTTACCCTGGACAATAATGACTCAACCTAGTTTTGCCAGAGTCGGTTTAAACCAAAAGCTAGCACAGCAGCAATACGGTAACGATTTGTACATGATTACAGAATATTTTAAGGATATAGATCGGGGTCAAATATCATCTAGCACGACGGGAATGTGTAAGCTGTTAATTAGAGAAAATGGCGAAATTTTGGGCTGTAGCCTAATTAGCGATCGCGCTGAGGAATTAATCGCATTTATTTCTTTAATGATCCAGCAGCAAATAAAGCTAGACGGCAATCCGATGCGAGGATTAACTTCTTTATCTTTGGCGGTTACAGAGCCGAGTAAGTCGGCAATTTGGCAGCGAGCTTTTAATAATTTTTATCGTCAGAAGCTACAGCGTCATCCTCAACTGCGACATCGTCTCCGAAGTTGGTTTTCTTTACGTAAAGGTTAATGCTCAGTAATTAAGAATGGCTAAGAATCTGTTTATCGTTTTTGAAGGAATAGATAGTTCAGGCAAAACAACCCAGGCTGAATTATTAAAA
>JBCBEA010000900.1:0-1529 GCA_038529195.1 Cyanobacteria bacterium J06600_6 | reverse complement strand
GCTGCGATCGCCATGCCCCAGGGTAAAAATACCTGTCCAAAGTTAACAATTCCTGCTCCTACCGCACCACCTATTGGTTCGACTAAGCCCGTGAGCAAAGATATTCCCAGAGCATAGTTAACGGAATATTCTAATTCTCTCAGTGCCAGGGCAACGACTAAACCTTCAGGCATATTTTGTAAACCAATACCCAAAGCCAATGGTAAACCATGGCTGATACTGCCATCACCAAAGCCAACCCCAACAGCCAAGCCTTCGGGAAAGTTATGGATTGTAATGGCAATGATAAACAACCAAAGACGTTCAAAGTTTTCTGTTACTCTGCCTTCTTTTCCTTTCTGAAAATGTTCGTGAGGAAAATAGTTGTGCATCAACCACAGTAGACTTGCTCCCACAATCATCCCGATACTCACAATTAGAGCCGATTCTGCTTGGGAATAACCTAGCTCTGCTGCTGCTTCCTTGCCAGGAATAATCAGCGAGAATGCTGTAGCAGCCAACATTACTCCTCCTCCTAAGCCTAGCAAGATTCCCTGCCATCTTTTACTCAGGTTATCGGTAAATAGAATGGGTAATGCTCCCACCGCCGTTGCTAATCCTGCGCCTAAAGAGGCGATCGTACCAAGGTAGATTGTGGTCATAATTTTTCAAGTCAGAGGAACACTTATCTAGATGTTCCTGAAGTAGTAGCGATTATGCGCCTTTCAAATATGCCAACATCGTGTCCGCATCGGATACTTCAAAGGGATCGGTGGGGCAATTGTCGCCGAAATCTGGCTCGACAAATATTTTTTCGATCTTCATGTCATTGACGTACATTGAATAGCGCCAAGAACGCATGCCAAATCCAAGATTGTTTTTATCAACCAGCATGCCCATCTTACGAGTAAACTCGCCGTTACCGTCGGGTAGCAAGAAAACATTTTTGACTCCCTGCTGTTTGCCCCACTGGAACATTACAAAAGCATCATTAACCGATAGACATACGACTGCATCTACACCTAAAGACTTCATCTCTTCGTAGTGTTTTTCGTAGCCAGGCAGGTGAGTTGAAGAACAGGTTGGAGTAAACGCACCAGGAAGGGAAAACAAGACTACTTTTTTGCCCTTGAAAATATCTTCTGTGGTTGTATCTTGCCAACGGAAAGGATTTGGTCCTTCAACAGACTCATCTCGAACTCTGGTTTTAAATACGACGCTAGGTACTATGTCTCTCATGTGAATTTTAACTCCTTTTAGTTACTGCAATTGGTTTTGGACTTGTTTTAAATCCCATTGAGTAAATCATACTCATAACGACTATGAGTTGTCAAGAGAATTTCTTAATCTTTTGTTGGCAACCAACACAATACAAAGAGAATACTGAAATAACTGAGAGAAATTAACCGTTCATATTACTTCTAAATCGAAATACATCGGTCAATTTAATACAGGGCAGATAAGTTAAGTACTCGGCTGTTGGGCGCTTCAACAGAGGCAATAAGCAGTATAAAAATCCTCTAAGTACAGGACAAAAAATCAATAAAAGT
>JBCBEA010000899.1:0-1530 GCA_038529195.1 Cyanobacteria bacterium J06600_6 | reverse complement strand
GTTTTTCAGCAGCAATTAATCGAGGATTTAACTCCTAGTATTGGTCGCGTCAGAATGGACAAATTCATATTTGGCTAATTTCTTTGATTGCTATTTATACTCCTTTTGAAGATTTAATCGTTGCTTGGCTACCTCTACCAAGTTCTGTCCAGACTGGACTACGTTTTATTCCTGAGCTAACTATCTATCTAATTTTTATTCAGGTAATTGGTAAGCGTCTAACTACAGGCAAAGGTTGGCAGGCTACAATTATCGATCCTCTAGTATTGGCTTTAGCGATCGCCACTAGTATTTCTATTTTTCTTAACCAGTCTCGGCTTTTTCCCAGCTTGGCAAATCTGAGAAGCGTCTGGCGCTATTTGGCTCTTTACTATACCCTTGTAAATTTACCTTTGGGCAAGTCTCAAATAGTTCAACTCCTGAAAATAATTAAGGTTGTTGGGTTTATCCAGGCAGCGATTGCTTCATTTCAATTCTTTCTACCAGGGAAATTAAAGATTGCTTTAGCAGCAGGAAACTGTGAAAAAGGAGCAATCAAAAAGGCAAGCTGCGGTACATTTCTCGACAGTGCCAATCTTTCGGGATATTTGCTACTAGTAATTGGCGTAGTGATCAGCATTATTTATGCCAACTGTGACTATTTAGTTCCACCATTAAAAGAAGTCTTTAGTTTAGGCATCTATTATTTTGGGATGTTCGCCTCCAAGAAACGTGCTGCCTTATTAATGTCGGTGCTGTTAATAATTTTAACCTTGAGCTTTCTCAAAAGATTTCGCAATTTACGACTTTTGCTCTGGGTACTTTCGGCGTTGGCGATCGCCGTTATTTTTATCTATCCTCTTCTAAGCTTAGATCTAGATATTGGACAGCGTGAAATTGGGGAAGAAGTTCCGAATATTACCTCTTATTTTCTATCAGTATTTTCGCCAGAATATTGGGAACATACTCTATCTGCCTCTCGTGGCTGGGTTGTGACTACAGTGATTCAAACTAGCTGGGAGTCCTCAAGCTGGTTTGGCTTTGGACCCGATCATGAAACCTTAATTAGCAATATGGGGCAGTTTCTTACCTCAGATGAAGTTAAAAAACTCATACGAGATATAGAGGTGTTTGACGATCCATACTGGTTTGCCTATATGGGCTATTTTGGTGTCGTTGGCTTACTAATTAATTGGTTTATGCTTTTGCGTCTTTTTCAAACAGGCAGGGAACTACTAAGAATAACTACGGTTAAGGATTATCAGGTGCTGGCAATTAGCTTTTGTTCGCTAATTATTGTGGCTTTCTTTTATTCTTTTGTGGAACGAGTGTTTAAGCTTAGGCATTTTTCCTTTTACTTCTGGCTATTAGCAGGGCTAGTAGTTAATGTCCATCAGAGTCAGACTTTAGAATTAATAAATTCTTATAAAAACCATAACAATTAAAAGCATTTTTATTTCATATTTATCTTTGTAGATAGCTGCATTTAGTACAGATAAATATTAATAATTTAGTCGTCAATTACGTCAGCTTATATTTTATTTTTATATT
>JBCBEA010000898.1:0-1535 GCA_038529195.1 Cyanobacteria bacterium J06600_6 | reverse complement strand
CGATAAACTCACAAACAGTACGCACTTCGTAGGGTAGTGTTTTGGGGGTGTTATTGTGGCAAGAAATTAAGCCCCAAAGCTGTTTGTCTTTTACTAAAGATATAACTAAGGTTGCCCCTACGCCCATATTATTTAAATACTCAACATGAAAAGGGGAAACGCTGCGTAAAACTGTCAGGCTCATATCCAAAAGCTCTCCCGTTAGAGGATTTAATTCGGGTGTAATTCCGACTGGCTCATAGGCAACATCGGGAATCAAGCGTAGTTGCTTGAGGGTAAAGAGATGTTTTGCCTGTCTGGGAATATCTGTAGCGGGGTAATTTAATCCCAGATAGGTTTCTAATCCTTGATCTGCAGCTTCTGCGATCACAGTTCCTGCTCCGTCAGAGTTAAAACGATAAACCATCACGCGATTGAATTGCGTAATTTGCTTGATTTCCGTGGCAATTGCTTCGCACAGCTGCTCGAGAGTTGCCGTCTTGTTGAGGCGATCAACGGGGCTTTTAACCAGGCTGTAAAAATCAAAAAAATCTCTCTTAACCCGATCCTGACATAGCTCCAGCTCAATAATAATAATTTTGCCCTGGCGATGGACGATGCCATGAAAAAATAACGTTTTTCCCTCTTTGAGAATCTCTATCAAGATGGGACTCACATTATCCGAATTTGCCGTCCAGCATTTTTGAATAGCTTTAGTCTGTTCTTTTCCTAAGAGCTTGTCTAGTGGCTGGTTTAAAAGTGCGTTTGGTTCGACTCCCAACATTGAAGCGGTATTGATACTTACCTGGAGAATTTGATAGTCATCTGAAACTGCTAGCAGCACCCCATGTGGCTGAATTAAATTAGGAGTATGAATTGGCTCACGATCGCAGTTAGTCAGATCGATATCGCGTTCGGTGCTTTTGATTGCCGTAGATATATCAGCCGATATTGATTCCATAATGATTCCCAATTTGGATTTATGGCAAGAGTCAGGCGATCGAGAACTATCAGATGCTTTTAGTACTAATAACTATAGTACTCTTCCACAAAAAAACCCGACTATATTACTAGTCAGGTCGTAGCCAAGCGTTAAATTGTCAATCAAAGCCAAGTTTTATACTGATTGGAAACTAGCAGCATCTAAATCATCGGGATTGATACCCAACAAAGTGCCTATTTTTTCTGACTCAAAAAAGATAAAGCTATTAATCTTACCTGTGATTTCTAATTGTCCGTAGGTCAAACCATCATCCAAGGAAACAATATCTGTGCCCAACTCGAAATCTTGAATCCAGTCAATCAGACCATCATCATGAATTACAAAAACATCACTGCCAGCACCGCCATTATAAATAGTAATGCCGTCTGCACCGTCTAAAATATCATCACCAGCACCGCCACTCAGATAATCATTGCTAGCGCCCCCCAAGAGGGTATCATTGCCTGCTGTTCCCTGAATAAATAAGCTTGGTTCAACAGTTTCGTCAAAAGCTTCTCTAGAAATTACCGTTGGTAAATCTTCTGTAGTTACAGTAATTCTGGCAAGATTATAG
>JBCBEA010000897.1:0-1538 GCA_038529195.1 Cyanobacteria bacterium J06600_6 | reverse complement strand
GCACTCCTCGCAAGTATCCTTGTCTGAGACAATAACCACATCGCTCGACGATATCTTCTGAGGCTATTTAGAGGTTAAGAGAAAAACTATCAATCTGCTGTTGAGGGAAAAGTGTAGATTGGATCTTGTCTAGAAAGCATTCAAAATTAAATGGCTTATAACAAAGCTGAGTAGCACCGCTAACATCTTCGAGCCTGAGGTTGGAATTAGCGGTAAGCAAAATTATGGGAATGTTGGCAGAGTCGCATTTATTCTCAAGGTATCGAATTACTTCCAAACCAGAAATGTCTGGCATCATCAAATCGAGAATAATTAAATCTGGTGGTTCATAGCTAACTTCTACCAAGCCTTTGATTCCGCTTGTGGCACACCTGACCTGATATCCTTCGCTGTGAAGCAACAGCTCCATCAACAAAATGTTGTCTTCGCAATCGTCTACCACTAATATGCTTTTACTCTTATTGAGATTCACTAATCTCACCTATTTTATTTTGAGAATTCAATCAACCGTGTTTAAAGGCTGTCCACAAGTTTAATCCTCTATTCAAGACTATATGTATATAAAGAGATAGATTTTTATGTTTTCAAGTCCCAACCTCTGAGAATCCAAAAAGAGTTAAAAAAATATTAAATTTGTCAAGTCAGCTTAATAAATAGTTACATATTTGCTAATATTATTTACATAAGTTTACAAATAAAATAATAAACAAGCATTATGACTACTATTTCTGATGAAAACGGTATTCTCAACAACTTCGCGAAAGAGCCTGCCATGTACTATGCAGAAGAGCCTACCAGTCAAGACAAGCGCAGCTATATTGGTTGGGGAGCGATCGCTTTGGTAGTAGTAACAGCTTCAGTTTTGACTGCTGCTTTTGTTAGCTAAATTTTCCTAGTCTAGTCGCCTCGGATGATTTCGAGGCTGTTTGCTGCCATTGTTCGCACATTCTGAAGACAAGTGTCAATATTCTCCCGTTACCAAAGCTAGTTAGCTTAATTGTTTAGTGTTTTATTTACATCGACACCCAATAAAGACCCAAAAACTTGATGCAGAGCAGTTTTTCCAGCGTTATCAGCTGGGTGAACGTAATTTCAGTCGAGTAGATATTAACTGTGCCTCATTAAGCGATCTAAATTTAGCCGATATCAACTTGTGGCAGGCTAATCTAGCAAAAACTAATCTTGGCAGCACGGCGTTGCAAAAAGCTAATTTAGAGCAGGTAAACCTTCAGGGTGCGAATCTTTGGAGAGCAGATTTAACCAAGGCGAGTTTAGTTAATGCTCAGTGTAGTCAGGCTTTGTTAATTCGTGCGAACTGTAAGCAGGCAAATTTATACAAAGCACAGCTAGAAGGTGCTGAAATGCGTCTAGCCTGTTTAGCTGGTGCGAATTTACAGGGTGCAGATTTAACAGGAGCTAATTTAAGCTACGCCGATCTCAGTTCAGCAAATTTGATGGGAGCGAACCTAACCCACACTATCTTTACAGGTGCAAATTTAGGTCAAGCGAATTTAAGCCAGACTAATCTAGATGAAGCG
>JBCBEA010000896.1:0-1543 GCA_038529195.1 Cyanobacteria bacterium J06600_6 | reverse complement strand
ACTCCCATAAACTGAGTTTTTGAACTTCAACTTAATTGTCTATTTTCAAGACAGACTTATTGTTCACACCCTACTAACCTTGGATGAATCATCAGACGAAATTAATCATTGAAGCAGGACAGAGCGATCGCCATTATTGGCGCGATATTTGGCGTTATCGAGAACTGTTCTATTTTCTAGCCTGGCGCGATATTCTGGTTCGCTATAAGCAAACGGCGATCGGTGTTATCTGGGCGTTAATTCGACCTTTCCTAACTATGGTGGTGTTTACAGTTATTTTTGGCAAAATAGCAAAGCTGCCTGCGGGGAATGCCCCATATCCGATATTAGTTTTTGCTGCAATGTTACCCTGGCAGTTTTTTGCTAACTCTCTCACAGAATGTAGCAATAGCTTAATTAGAAACTCGAACTTGATTTCGAAGATTTATTTTCCCCGTCTCATCGTGCCTAGCAGCGCGGTAGTAGTTAGCTTCGTTGATTTTCTAATTTCGGGCATTATCCTTCTAGGTCTGATGGCTTGGTATGACTTTGTACCTGGGTGGCGAATTTTGACCCTACCATTCTGGATGGCGATCGCTTTTGCAGCTTCTCTGGGAGTAGGCTTGTGGCTAGCAACTCTTAACGTTCAATACCGCGATTTCCATCATCTTGTTCCTTTTATAGTGCAGTTTGGGCTATATGTTTCTCCTGTCGGCTTTAGCAGCAGCATCATACCTCAAAAATGGCAGCTACTCTATTCTCTCAATCCGATGGTGGGGGTAATTGATGGTTTTCGTTGGGCAATTATTGGTGGAGAATCTAATTTATATCTGCCAGGATTAATGTTATCAATTTTCCTGGTGATTTCATTATTGTGTGGCGGAATCTGGTTCTTTCGGAAAATGGAGCGTACTTTTGCCGATGTAATTTAGCTCTTTGTTAAGAGGTAATTAGAAAATTCCGCTAGCTATTAGCTTTTTCAAGTGTCCGTAACAGCATAATTTTTGAGTTTTAGTAGGTAGTCGTTAGTAGTTATTAAATGTCCTATTCTGTAATTGAAGTCGAAAATTTAGGTAAGAAATATACTATTCGGCATCAGGATACTGCTGGCTATAGTACCTTGAGGGATACCCTGGTCAACGGGACTAAATTTCTATTTAATTCTGTCATTAACCCTAGCTCTATAAAAAAAGATAATACAGAAGAATTTTGGGCATTAAAAGACCTCAATTTTCAGATTAATCAGGGCGATCGCCTGGGCATTATTGGGCGGAATGGTGCAGGTAAATCAACTTTATTAAAGATACTTAGTCGGATTACCGAGCCAACTACTGGCAGCATAAAAATTCAGGGTAGAATTGCTAGTTTGCTAGAGGTGGGGACGGGATTTCATCCTGAGCTGTCGGGACGAGAAAATATATTTCTCAATGGGGCAATACTCGGCATGAGCAAAGTTGAAATTAAGCAAAAGTTTGATGAAATTGTCGATTTTTCAGAAGTGGAAAAGTTTTTAGATACTCCTGTAAAGAGATATTCTTCGGGAATGTATGTGCGTCTGGCTTTT
>JBCBEA010000895.1:0-1548 GCA_038529195.1 Cyanobacteria bacterium J06600_6 | reverse complement strand
ATTTTTTGTCCTGTACTTAGATAGTAAGCACATCAATAACATTTCTCCTTTGACTAAGATCGCTCAAAGGAAACTGAACCAAAACAATATCGCCCTTATTCAATGCCATCAGACAGCTTCCCCATCTTCTAAGCTATAGAGGTCGGGTTCATTATTGAGAAAATCAAAAACACTACTCGTTTTGGCTAAACCAATAACCTCTTCTTGAGAAGAATAAGGCAAATTTGTATATAGCTTTTCTTCTAAAAGCGATCGCTCTTCTTCCGAAAGAGATTGAATAACTTGATATATGGATTCGACAAGCTGTGTGTTCATTTTTTAACTGTACTTGTAGCCAATATATTTAAGTTTATAGGTTTGCTTAGTTTCAAGACTGAATTTGAAGGAATACGGTAAGCATATGGCATAAGTCCGTTATGCACTTGCGCAACCAAGAAAAGCTATATCTTTGGCTAGTTTTGCGATCGCCTTAATCTAAATCAATTGAATATATACGAGTATGTATGAGAAAGATATAATCTACCCAAACACAAAAAGAAGATAAAAACCATGTCAACTCTCGAACAAATTGAAGCAGCAATCCTTACACTTCCATCAAATGACTTCGAGAAACTGAGAAAGTGGTTTTTGGATTTAGATTATCAGCGTTGGGATAAACAATTAGAGCAAGATGTTGCAGAAGGAAAATTGAAAGCTTTAGCAGATGAAGCGATTGCTGAATTTGAAGCTGGTAACTGTCAAGAAATTTGATGCACTATACAACACGGAAATTTTGGAAGTGTTACGGTAGGTTGCCTATTCAAGTACAGCGCACTGCAGACCAATCCTATGAGTTATTAAAAACAGATTCATCTCACCCATCATTGCATTTTAAAAAAATTGGGAATAAATACTGGTCTGTTAGAGTAGGTTTGGATTATAGAGCTTTAGGAGTTGAGGTTGAAAACGGAATTTCCTGGTTTTGGATTGGTACTCATGCACAATACGACAAGCTTATTAGCTAAGTTATAAAGCGACCAAAGTATAATTTAATCAAGAATTCGATCAACTTTTAATAATTAAAGTTAAATATTTGAAGCTAGGCAATAAGTTTTCAGCATGACTTCGTTACGCACTTACGCAACAAAAAAAGCGATGCTTTCGATTAGCTTGGCGATCGCACCATACACAACTAAAACGATAAAATAAATCTGTGGCTCAACAACAAATGCGATCGTGTCTTATAAGCTAAATATCATTATTGAAGAAGATGAAGACGGGTTTTATGCCTATTGTCCAGAATTGAAAGGATGTCAGAGTCAGGGAGATACTCTAGAAGAAGTACAGCACAATATTCAAGAAGCAGTAGAACTATATCTCGAAACTCTATCTGCAAGTGAGAAACAGGAACTTATTCAGAAAAAGGTAACAACCATGACTTTAGAAGTGTCAGTTGCCTAGACTACCAAGATTGACAGCTAAAGAAGCAGAGAAAATGTTGCTAGATGTAGGTTTTGAATTTATTCGCAGCAAAGGAAGCCATAGAATATATCGCAAAGATGAAACTAG
>JBCBEA010000894.1:0-1561 GCA_038529195.1 Cyanobacteria bacterium J06600_6 | reverse complement strand
CCAAGGATTACCGACGATAGTATAAGGACTCCAGAAAAATGGATGGGTCAGGTCGATCGCTTCAATATTTTCTGGCAGATCGAAAGTCTGGACTGGAGTAATTAGCTTGCCAGGTTCCAACCGCACCTGCTTTTCAATCATGGCTACCTGAGCCAGACGCAGTGCTTCTGCCTTAATTGGTGCTGATTTCAATTCTTGATAAAACTTGGACATCATGGATAGCGTTCCCTGGTCGCTGATATACCAAAGACTGCCCAAAGCCGATTTGACCCCTGCCTGATGGGCTAGTCCCGCAAAGCCATATTCAGCATCATAATCTCCTACTGCTGTCTTACAGGCACTCAATACCATTAGTTCTACCTGGGGATTACTTAAGCCTAGTTCTCTAACTTTATCTAGCTCTAATTTGCGATCGCCAAACTGGATATAGGAGTTTTTGGGCGTACCTGGATTGAACTCGGCATGGGTTGCCAGGTGCAAAATCCCAAAGGGTTGAGAACTTTGAGTCTGCTTAAGATTGTCAATCGTAAAATCAGCATCCAGGAAGGAACTACCCCCAGACCACAGCTCCTCGGTAATGATTTCGATCTCGACAGGTACAGCTGGTAAAGCGGACAGGGCTGTATCGGCAGGAAAAGTTTCTGAACCCATTGCCAGCAGATCTACATCGCCAATGTTTTGATAGCGAGTATCCGTCAAGCTGATACTGGGCATTAGTCCAACGCTATATTCTTGCACTAAATACTGCTCACCATCATGCAGGGCTGCTACGGGCAAACTCCTTAAGCCACTATCCATCAAAAAGACGAGATTGCTAATTTCTTGCGCCTGTAAATCGTCTTTTAAGGGTTCGATCAGCCACTTATAAAGCTGCTGAGCGTGGGGCATAAATAGCCTTTCGGGCTGTAAACCTGCCACGCCATTGGTCAAACGGCGAGTTGAACGTTCGACCTCTGCTCTGGTTACGCCCTGAATACGTCGGCGCTTTGCTTGACCGTCAGCGGTGATGGTAACTAACTCTAACCCGTCGTCTGCTTGGGGCAGAATGTTGCTATTACGTCCTTGCAGGGCATCGATGCCTGAAGGGAAGAAGGCTGCATAGATTAGGGCAGGCTTTGCACCAGTGGATTCTTCAATCGTGCGGAGAGTTTGCTGAACTTCGGCTAGATTAATTCCTAGTTCGGCAGAGGCGTTTTGCTGACTGCTTTCAAGGTTACGACCATAGTAGTTGTTGTAGTCTTGAGTAAAGCTGGAGTCGATTCTACGCAGTAGTGCAAGCTCGTTGCTTTCTCCCGCGTCTCGCACAGTAGCTAAATTATTAATTTCGGGAGTGGGAATATTGCGTTCGGTTTCTCGCGCCGTCTCTGCTTCAGTGTTGTTGCTAACGTCACTTCTAACCTGGTTTTCTAGCTCCAGAGGCAAAATATTAACGGGATTAACTGCGTTATTAATTGCTGTAAACGTACCGTTGATGCCTGTTGCTTCTCCTGTATCGGGATTGAAGACAAAGGTATCGTCATCCAACCCCGTAAACTCGCTGTAGTCGAGCTGGTTATTACCC
>JBCBEA010000893.1:0-1575 GCA_038529195.1 Cyanobacteria bacterium J06600_6 | reverse complement strand
GGATGAGCTGCTGATGGCTGCAAGCGATGGAGAGCTGTGGGATTTATGGTACACCTCTGTACCATCGGAAAAGACCGTGACTCGATACGTGGAAACTGCGCTGATGGAACTTCGTGAGCAGCGCTCTTTGCCCGTCGTTGTGGTGCATAAGGAGACGGGCAAAATCATCGGATCTACCCGATATTGTCACATAGATGAGCCCAACAAAAGGCTGGAAATCGGCTATACCTGGTATGCTAAAAGCTACCAGCGTACCGGCGTAAATACCGAATGTAAGTATCTGTTACCACACTACTAGACATTTTTGGGAATCACCAGTTTTGGTTTTCCATCGGCATATAACAGGTAATTTATGAAATGCGCCAATGAAGCACAGCGGGCAGTAACCAGTCCTAGACCTCTACGAAAGATAGATTGTGCTGGAAAGGCCGTTCCATCGGCGTATTGGATCCTGCGAATAATAGTTTTGCATTGACAAGCTGCTCGAATGGTGATGGCGTAGGTACAGCAGACTAGTGTCATCATTAAATCGCTTCTAGCCCTCGACTTAAGGTTTATTTCTTCCAGATGAAATCCATTGGTCTTTAAGTGGCGGAAAAGACATTCAATTCTCCAACGCTTCACGTACTGATCGACTGTCTTTTTTACTGGCCGGATAAGAGTGAGAAAAATAATGACTTCCTCTCCGGGCTTTCCTTTTGGGTTATAGCGCATGGACAAGTAATATGGTAGTCCACCCAAGTCGATACATTTTCGGACAAACTTACCTTGAGCAAAACAGCTATCGTACATCTCTTGGTAAGTCTTGCCTTCAACGGCATCGACAGCTTCATAATAATCTCCAAAACGTAAGCGGATCACGAAATTTAATCGTTTCGTTTTCAGTAATTTAAACCAATTAACACCGATGTACTCCCGATCTGCAAGCAAAGTCATTCCGGTAAAGTCGAAGTGTTTCATGGCTTGCTCCAGAAGGTCTTGACGTTCTTGTTGATTAGATGCTCCGATTTTGTTGAGTTGTTTCCAGAATATTGGAATAGCCACTGGGCCGGCCAGAACACTCAAAACCATATAATGGTACTTGCAGTTTCCCCTTTTCCAGCTTGTGCCATCAAGCAAGAGGTGCGTGAACCGAAGTCGACGTAGGGTTTTAAAAGCTCGCTTGAGCAAGTCCAAACGAAACTCTTCATCATCAGACCAGTTGTCGAAAAAGCGAATGAGGCGTCGATAATGGCTCTCGGGTTGAACTTCGCAATTACCTAATACAGTGCCGACATAGTCCTTAAGTTTCCACAGGTTCGTGGTTCGCCCGAGAATCAGTAGCTGAAAAATGAGATGAAGATTTTTGACCGCTCCAAGGCCGTAGCTTTTGTAGAGATCGTTAAATTTACGCAGTTGCAGGGGGCGCATAGCAATCAAGTTGTCGTTAACTCCAAGCTAGCGCTTTCCTGCTCCTTTCAAAAATGTCTAGTAGTGTAACTTATCAGAGATGTTTGACTTGAAATAGCACTACGTGTAGGTGTTTGATATGGTTGGCTTTTTTGATTTTTTTATGCGGGTATGGAAGCACTGTGT
>JBCBEA010000892.1:0-1587 GCA_038529195.1 Cyanobacteria bacterium J06600_6 | reverse complement strand
TGACTTCCGAAAATGAAGCTGCTGTGAGTGCAGCGGTTGCCAAGCTTTACGATACCTATCCCTTCCCCCCTGAACCGCTCATTGATGAGCCGCCCCCTGGCTATAACTGGCGTTGGAGTTGGACAGCTGCATATAGCTTTTGTACGGGAATGAAGCCTCAGACTCAGGATATTCGGATTCTCGATGCGGGTTGTGGTACTGGTTCGGGTACGGATTATTTGATCAATCTCAATCCTGAAGCATCAGTAACGGCGATCGATCTGAGTGAGAAGGCGCTAGAAGTGGCAGAGGAACGCTGTAATCGTTCGGGTGTAATTGCCAAACACGATAAGCCAGTTCAGTTTTTGCAGATGAAGCTAGAAGAGGCAACTCAGCTAGAAGGAGAATTTGATTTTATCAACTGTGTGGGTGTGCTGCATCACCTACCCGAACCTGAAAAAGGCATTCAGGCGATCGCTAAAAAACTTAAGCCAGGCGGGATATTACATATATTTGTCTATGCCGAACTCGGACGCTGGGAAATTAGTCTGATGCAAAAAGCGATCGCTCTACTGCAAGGTGATAAACAAGGCGACTATCGCGATGGGGTAAAAGTCGGTCGAGATATTTTTGCCAATCTACCCGAACACAATCGCTTACTACAGCAAGAAAAAAAACTTTGGTCGTTAGAGAATCATCGGGACGAGTCTTTTGCGGATATGTACGTCCATCCTCAAGAGATTGACTATAATTCTGAAACTCTGTTTGATCTAATTGAAGCTTCAGGTTTAGATTTCGTCGGCTTTTCCAATCCTAAATATTGGCAGCTAGACCGCTTAGTAGGTGAATCATCAGATCTGATGGCACGTGCAGAAAATTTGAGCGATCGGGAACGATATCGTTTAATAGAATTATTAGATCCTAGTCTGACTCACTACGAGTTTTTCTTAGCCAAACCGCCTTTAGAGACAGAAGATTGGTCGGATGACGAAATTTTAAATCAGGCAATCCCTGAACTTACTCCATGTATGCAGGGTTTTCCAAGCCAAAGCTTTCTCAACTTTGAATATCAGATGGAAAAGCTGTCGGCAGCAGAATATCAGTTCATGCTTACTTGTGAGCAGAGTGAAGCAAAACAGAGCAGCGTCGGTGAGATTCTCAATAGCTGCGAATTAGATTTGACAGGAGTACGGTCTCTATTTGCCCGACAATTAATTATCCTACAGAAATCTTGAACCCCCGATAAATATTATGTGACTATCAAAAACAAGCTGCTTAAGCTAGTCATTGCTCGACACAAAATGTAATCTATTTATCTTTGATATCAGAAAATATTTAGTTTACTTATTTGACATAGATGCGATCGTCAGAGCCAGATTGTTTAAGTTGCTATTGGCAAGATTCCGATAAATAAACTCTCGATCTAATCTTGTCAGACTTATATTTTTATTGAGCAACTGTTGCCATATACGGTACTTAAAGTTGATTTAGAAAATTTTAATAATTGTTACTTTAGCGTGATATGATTCTTATTGTCTGAAGCCTCGGCATTTAATTATCTGCCTTTAATGCTACTCAAAAAAAAATCTGAAGTTAAGACTTCGTCAA
>JBCBEA010000891.1:0-1589 GCA_038529195.1 Cyanobacteria bacterium J06600_6 | reverse complement strand
TCAACAACTCAATCAATCTGTAGAAGCAAGAGAAGATAGAACTGATGAGTACGGAACTTTCCATAATGTGAGTGGAGAGCTACAGGGGGTTAATGGAATTAATTTGTCTGTAGTTACAATCTGGTTAAAACGCAAAAGCGACGGAAAATTTCAGTTTATAACTTTAGTACCAGGAGATTAAGAAATAGATGGCTTTAGAACTATACTCAGAAGTCGCCTTGACTCAAAATATAGCCGATCGCAATCTGAAAATTGGTGATGTCGCTACTCTAGTTGATTTTGTTCCTCATCCCCAAGGGGGTGAAGAAGGATGCGTATTAGAAATTTTTAACGCTGTAGGAGAATCGATCGCTGTGGTCACTGTTCCTATCTCTGCGATTAAATCTTTATCAGCTAGCGAAATATTAACTACTCGTCCATTAGAACAAGCTAGTTGAATCAATTTCTGTGTATTGAGCAAAAGCGATCGCAATAATATTGTATTTTTGAGTTTATCGAACGGGCGATCGCAAATAAATAAAAAGCTATAATTAAAGTACCCAAACAAGTACTTAATTTTATGGAATACGTTAATTACTCAGAATTTCGTCAAAATCTTGCTAGCTATCTAAATAAAGTTGAAGACGATCGCATTCCCATTGTTGTATCAAGATCTAACGGGAGAAAGGTAGTGGTGATGAGCTTTGATGATTATCAGACCAATGAAGCCACTCTTCATCTGATCTCTAGTAAAAAAAATATTAGAGTTTTAGATGAGGCGATCGCAGAGTTGGAAGATGGTGGTGGAGTTGAAGTAGAAGTTTGAAAGTTGTTTTCTCTAGTTCTGCTTTAAAAGATTATCGTGACTTCGAGCAGAAAGATCCAAAAGTATTCAAGCGAATCAATCGTCTACTAAAAAATATCAAAGAAACACCTTTTGATGGTCTTGGTAAACCAGAACCGCTCAAGCATAATTGGACTGGTTACTGGTCAAGGCGAATCACTCAAGAACATCGCTTAGTATATAAAGTTACTGAAGATAAAATACTTGTAGCTCAATGTAAGTTTCATTACTAAATCGATGACACTGTATTGAAAATTTTGGCTTTATCTAGAGAGAGATCGCAATAATATTGTATTTTTAAGTTTATCGAACGGGCGATCGCCCTACCGCAATTCTCAGGGCAGCCCCCCAAAGATTGCGTCCCATTCTTATGACAACTATTACTACCGTAGTCGGAATGTTCCTCTTAGCTTTAGGCTTGGGACAGGGAGGAGAATTTTTACAACCATTAGGAATTGTCGTCTTTTCAGGATTGGCATTAGCAACCCTACTGACTTTGTTTATTATTCTCTGTTTTTATCTACTGTTACACGATTTGGTAGATAGAATTTGATGGATAAAGCGACAGCACTAATTTATTCTCTGGCTATTGCTAGCTTTTAATGACAAAGAATATCTATTTGGGCTGTATTTTCAATAAATTAATGTTGGGAAAATTCCGTAACTAAATTTTATGCTTTCCGGCTAAGTTCGCCAAAACGTCCATATAGACAAACCTTGTACTAATTAATACAGTACAAAAGTTTGAGGGGGATGTGGGAGTAAA
>JBCBEA010000890.1:0-1613 GCA_038529195.1 Cyanobacteria bacterium J06600_6 | reverse complement strand
CTGCTGCTGTGATCTTGTCAATAACCAGATCTGCTTTATCATCTTCGACGATCACGATGATTTTGAGTTTGGATAAAAATTCTACAGTATATTCCGAGCCACGATAACGCTCTGTTTGTCCTTTTTGCCGACCAAAACCACGCACCTCAGAAATCGTGACACCGATCACGCCGATGCTTAATAGGGCAATTTTCACCTCTTCTAGTTTAAAAGGTCTGATAATAGCCTGTATTCGTTTCAAGTTATAACCTCGATTATTTTCACAACCAAAGTTTAGAGTAATTGAAAGGAGAGCAACGTTACAGAAATAACAGAAATAATGGCGATCGCATTTCTAGCTGTTTTTGCCTCATCGCGATTGTGACTGGGAGGTGTCATCAACTACTGACAAATATCGCCTGCTAGCTGAGTATATTGAAACAAATTGCCAAACCACTGTTGAGATAGAGTTTTAGCTTCGGGACTATCTATTACTGAATTAATAAAATTCTGCCAGTCGGGATCTTCGGCAGGAATAATCATGCCATAGCGATCGCAAGTTAGGGGCAAATCGGGAATTAAAGGATATTCGGCTGATGATAGTTCTTGCTGTTGAGCTTCTGCACGCAAAAGAATACCATCACTGATAAAGGCATCTATCTTTCCTTGAAAAACAGCCTGTACCCCACGACTACGTGCTGTTACTCCCCGATATTGCTTGAGCTGTGCTTGGGGATAACGCTGAGTAATTAATTTAGCCGTACTGGTGTTACCAATTACCCCTAGAGTTGCTGCTTCAAGATCTTGGTCTAGGTCGAGATTATTATCTTTTTTGACTAAAAACTGCGTTCCCGTCAGAAAAAAGCCGTCGGAAAAGTTAGTGTTATCGCTGATGTCTGAGCCGATTGTATTCGGACCACACTCCAGATCGACAATGTCGTTTGCCACCAGGGAAAAACGGTTGGTTATGGTTGATTTAAGTAGTTTAAGGCTGAGACTATTCCGTTCTAATTTATTGAGTAAGCGGGATTGTAACAAAGCAAAGAAATCCAGGCAGTAGCCCTGTAGTCGATCATTAGCGTCTACGTAGCCAAAAGGCGCTGCATCTTCTCGGATAGCAATATTCAGTACCCCAGTACGCTGAATTTCTTCGAGGGTATCTTTTGCCTGCACGGGAGCAGCAACACCCAGCAATAAACTGGCGATTAATAAGAATTCTAATTTACGCTTCATTGCGATCGACACTTTTGAGCTGCAAACTATAACGGCCATCTGAGCTATTAAACACGAATAACGTGGATAAATTTAAGGGTAAAAACCTAGCTTGGGTAAACCTAAAGATTCATCCCAACCCATCATCAGATTCAAACATTGTACTGCTTGACCTGCCTGACCTTTAATCAAATTATCGATCGCCGATAGGACAATAACTCTTCCTGTACGAGAATCAACCTGAATGCCAATATAGGCTAAATTAGTTCCGCAAGCCCATTTGGTTTGAGGGTAGATCCCGCTGGACAAGATCTTGACAAAAGGAGAAGACTTGTAAAAAGCGGTGTATATAGTAATTAAATCTTCCGTAACTAGTCCAGGATCGCGCAAAGTAGCATAGACAGTTGCTAGAATTCCCCGAG
>JBCBEA010000889.1:0-1616 GCA_038529195.1 Cyanobacteria bacterium J06600_6 | reverse complement strand
ATACTCTATATCTGTATGCTCGATATAAAAGCCTGTTTTTGCCTAACTACAGCTACCGTATTCACTTCTGAGCCTTAAGTAAAATCTCAATAATACGAATAATTAGAAAACAAGCTAATAATCATGATTGTCATTCATCACAACCCAGACTGTGGCACCTCCCGAAATGTTCTTAAAATTATTGAAGCTGCTGGCTATCAACCAATTGTGATTGAATATTTGCAAGAAGGTTGGACAAGACCTCAGCTGTTAGCCTTATTTGCTGCTGCCAACTTGACTCCCTTGACGGCTTTACGCAAAACTAAATCTCCAGCAGAGGAGCTAGGACTCTTAGCACCGAATGTAACCGATGATGAGGTTCTTCGTGCCATGCTCGAACACCCAATCTTGGTTAATCGTCCGATTGTCTGTACGGAAAAAGGAGTTAAACTTTGTCGTCCCAGCGAAGTCGTTCTCGATCTTCTCGAAAAATGGCCTCCAACATCTTTTGCGAAGGAAGATGGAGAATTAATACTTGATAGCAATGGTAAACGAGTTAGCTGATTGAGTTTCGGGCAAGGTTCATAATTTTGATCGCCAAACAACAAGCTCAATCTATCGTTTCTGCCTTATCGTTTGTAAAATTGCCTGAGAAAAACCCAAGGAAAAACATTATAAGGAGTAGGCTTTTATGTACAATACCCCTTTAGTTATATATTTCTAGGGAATTGAATCATGGGACGTGCTGACAAAGTTGTTTTAGCTTATTCAGGGGGAGTAGATACCACCGTATGTATTCCGTATCTAAAAAATGAGTGGGGAGTTAAAGAGGTAATTACTCTGGCTGCTGATTTAGGACAGGGTGATGAGCTAGAGCCAATTCAGAAAAAAGCTTTAAAGTGCGGTGCATCTGAATCTTTGGTAGCTGACGCGACAGAAAGTTTTGTTAAAGACTACGCTTTTCCTGCTATCCAGGCAAATACTCTGTATGAAAATCGCTATCCTCTTTCCACGGCTTTAGCTCGTCCTTTGATTGCAAAATTGCTAGTCGAAGCAGCAGAAAAATACGGTGCGGATGCGGTTGCTCATGGCTGTACGGCAAAAGGTAACGATCAGGTACGTTTCGACCTTGGTATCATGGCTTTAAATCCTAGTTTGAAGGTGCTTGCGCCGGCTAGGGAATGGAATATGAGTCGCGAAGAAGCGATTTCCTATGGCGAACAGTTTGGTTTAGAGTTTCCCGTTAAAAAGTCGAGTCCCTACAGTATTGATCGCAATTTACTCGGACGCAGTATTGAAGCGGGTATCCTCGAAGATCCCATGACCGAGCCTCCCGAAGAAATCTATTTAATGACCAAGGCGATCGCCGATACTCCCGATGAGCCAGAATATATTACCATCGGTTTCGAGGGTGGTTTACCTACGACTATTAACGGCGAGAAATTAGATCCTGTCGCTCTAATTACCCAGCTCAACGAAACTGTAGGCAAACACGGTATCGGACGCATCGACATGCTGGAAAACCGCGTGGTGGGTATTAAATCCCGTGAGATCTACGAAGCACCCGCACTCTTAGTCTTGATCCACGCGCACCGCGACTTGGAAAGTCTAACCCTTACAGGAGACGTAACCCAATA
>JBCBEA010000888.1:0-1618 GCA_038529195.1 Cyanobacteria bacterium J06600_6 | reverse complement strand
GTTATTTGGGTCATGATTCTGTCGCTCTGCTTGATGGTGGTTGGCAGGGGTGGGTTGGGGATAATTATCCAGTTAGCTCAGATTTAGCGGTTAACAAACCTGGTCAATTCTTACCACAGCCCAATTCAGACTGGCTAGTAGATATAGAGACGGTTAAGACTGCTGGAGAGCAGGACAACATGACCATTGTCGATTCGCGCGATCGCGATCGCTATTTAGGATTAAGAGAACCAATAGATCCCGTTGCTGGCAGTATTCCAGGAGCAGTCAATTCACCCTGGAAACAGGTTAGTGATAAGTCGGGATATCTACAGCCTTTAGCCGTTCAAAAAGCTCTGTGGTCTGATTTACAGTCGGCAGCAGAAATTATTATCTACTGCGGTTCGGGAGTTACCGCCTGCGTCAACCTATTTTCCCTCTGTCTGGCAGGATGCGATCGGGCAAAACTATATCCTGGTGGCTGGAGCGACTGGTGTTCCTATTTAGAGGAAACATGATCTAATTAAAAAAGTAGTCTATTCAACTGAAAACCCCTGTAAGTCACTCCACCGACTATTTACATCTCAGCAATAAAATCAGCTGCCAAAATCTGGCTCGGCTCAATATTCACCAGGGTGCCGATGACCTTATCTGCCAAAACCAGGCGTGTTCCATTCTCAGAGCTATTAAAGCTAAGATCCACAAAGCTTAGACCTTCAATTAGCGCAATCTTATCAGTACCAACTTCAAAATCAACAATATTAGTAATGTTACTGTCGGGAGCGATGACAAAAATGTCTGTACCCGCACCACCCAAGAGACGATCTCGACCCTGAGCGCCATCGAGGATGTCGTCACCATTACCGCCAAACAGAGTATCTGCACCGATGCCTCCTTGGAGTACATCATCACCTTGACTACCAAAGAGGGAATCGTTACCTGCACCCCCAATCAGATTATCTGCCTCTGCTGCACCGAAAATAGTATCGTTGCCCGCTAAACCCGAAATTGAGTCTATTCCAGCCGTCCCCTCAAGACGATCCGCTACAGGAGTTCCCTCAATACCGTTAACCACATCGACCACACTGAGGATTAGCTCATAATCTCCAGTAGTCGAGCCTGTATCTGGGGTAAAATCATTGCTGCCATCAACGGGATCGTAGTCAAAATTGCCGTAACTGCTCACTCCCGCATAGTATGTCCCTGAAGTTGGAGCCGTAAATTCCAGATAAGAATCTAAACTAAATAATTCTTCAGGAGCAGCGCCATCATCATTACTTTTTAGTTCATTGCCTTCAGCATCAAATATTTTCAAGAAAGTATCTAGCTGCGTCTCATCATCGGTATTGAGGTCAAAGCTGACAGTACTGCCCAAATTTAGCTCAACTAAATATAAATCGACATCTGCTGAGGATTCAATGCTGTTGCTAATTGTTGGCATTTCACCAGTAAAATCAGGATTAAAGGCGATCGCTTCAGCGAGGGTATTATCCGCATCCGTATCCGTATTCACTGTTGAGATATCGAGGTTCAAAGTATAGTCTCCTTGGCTAAATCCTTCAGATCGGGTAAAGTTATTGCTGCCGGCAACGGCATCATAGTCGGAATTACCATCACTGCTAATCCCAACGAAGTATGT
>JBCBEA010000887.1:0-1621 GCA_038529195.1 Cyanobacteria bacterium J06600_6 | reverse complement strand
ATTCATGCCAATGCTCGCGCTAAAGGAATCGAACTAACCAAATTGGAGTTAGAGCTAGAGGGGGATATTAGTATTACTAGCGTTTGGGGTATTAACGATAGTTCCGAAGCACCTTTGGGTATTACCGATGTCCGCATCAAAGCTTATGTGGAAGGAGATGCAAGTCAGGAAAAATTAGCCGAATTAGTCGCTCATGCCAATCAATGGTCGCCTATTTCTAATACAGTTCGTAACCCAGTTAATTTGGAAGTCGAACTGGCTTAATTTCAAAGTTCCACAGCAGTAAGAACACGATCGCGTTCGATCCTGGTTATCGCGATCGCTGTATTTTATTTTTAATCTAAATTTTTGACAAACCAACTATTCAATTCACCCTTTTATTAGATTACTCATGTTAGCCACCGAGAAAACTCCTTCTATTAATCAAACGATCGCCGATCTAAAAGTAGCCAGTCAAAAGAAACTAGCATCTCAGGTTAAGTGTATTGATGAAGGAAAATATCCCCGCGAGTTCATGTCACAAATTGGTAGCTTAGGAGGGTTTGCTCAAACCGTAGCTGTCGATTGTGGAGGAGTGGGGTTAGAAATCAAAACCGCGTTGCAAGTAATTGAAACGGTATCGGAGACTTGTTTGAGTACGGGATTTATCTCTTGGTGTCAAATTGCTACCGCTTGGTACATTCAAAACGGCGAAAGCGAATATTTAAAAAGAGAAATTCTACCTGATATTGCTGCGGGGAAGGCAATGGCGGGGACTGGTTTATCTAACCCGATGAAGCACTTTGCAGGGATTGAAAAGATCGCTTTAACTGCCACTAAAACCAATGGAGGATATACAGTCAATGGAATGTTGCCCTGGGTATCAAATCTCGGAAAAGAACATTATCTGGCGATCGCAGCTAAAATTGCCGATACAGATGATTACATGATGGCAGTAGTGAAAGAAGACTTTGCAGGGTTGGCTTTTAAATGTAATGCCCATTTTATTGGTTTGGAAGGAACGGGTACTTACAGTTGCGTCTTTCGTGATGTTTTTGTCCCTGATGAATGGGTGTTGGCTGCTCCCTGCGAAGCTTATGTCAATCGCATCAAGCCTGGGTTTATTTTGACTCAAGTAGGTATGGGATTAGGTTTGGTGCAAAGCTGTTTGGAATTGATTACTAGAGCCAACCGACAGTTAGGCAAAGTAAATTGTTTCTTAGATGATTGCGATGAAGATATCGAAAGGGATTTAACCATTGCCCGTTTTAAAGCCTACGATCTTGCCGATGAAATAGTTAACCAGCAAGATAAATTAGATTCAGATTACTTAGCAGCAGTGATTCAATCTCGACTTACAGCATCAGAATTATCTCTCAGAGCTTCTCAAGCAGCAATGTTACACGCTGGCGCGAGAGCATATTTAAGCGGTAGTCCCCAGGAAAGAAAACTCAGAGAGGCTTATTTTGTAGCGATTGTCACACCTGCTATTAAGCAGCTTAAGAAAATGCTTTATATGTTGTCAGAAAAACCTTTTTGACGATCAGCTGTTAGTTAGTAATGCGATCTATTTTCTTTACTTAACACGCGATCGCTCTTTGATGAGTTGTACAATTTTATTGTACGTTCGTTTTTTATTGTT
>JBCBEA010000886.1:0-1622 GCA_038529195.1 Cyanobacteria bacterium J06600_6 | reverse complement strand
TTTAGGTATTATTAAAGTTAAATCAATTATCAGTAATAGACTGAGCAAAAATAGCGAGCACATTACTTTATTTCCGCCAGGTTTGAGCAGTAGCTTATTATTATTAGTAGCGATCGCGGGATTAATCATTCCCCCGAAAGTTTTAACTAGTCAAACTGCTCTCAAAAGAGGTGTGGGAGATTTGCCTCTAACTACAGTTAAACCCCAAGCCTTCCGTACTGCAACTAAACCAGAAGAGCGATCGCTGATTGAATGGATACGAACGATTAATGTTTATCCCGAACCCGATGCCTATAGCGGACAGGCAGCTAACATTACTGGTTTTGTGCTGCATTTACCCGAATTACCCGACAACTACGTGATGCTATCTCGCTTTGTGGTTACCTGCTGTGCGGTAGATGCCTATCCCATTGGTCTTCCCCTTAAATTAGAAACTAGTCGTAGTGACTATCCTGTAGACAGTTGGCTCACTGTGCAGGGAGTGATGAGTGCTGAAACAATACCCGTTAAAGATCGAGTAGACTCTGATATCGTTACCAAAAAACGTTCTGTCGTCTTAAATGCACGATCTATTAAAACCATTCCGACACCAAGCGACCCTTATAGTTATCGATAATTAAAAGTCAATCTACTCACTTCATCAATTATGAATATTGATACTTATTGGCATATATTGTGGACTGTATATCCGATGCCAATGCCTAATCAACAAACAAAAACCATTAGCGGACTGTATGATTTTTATAAAAAGTTAGAAGTAGATGGAATAAAGTATGAGGTTTCGCAGCCCCTTAATGCCTCAACCTGCACTTCCAATATTAAACCAGATCGTCCAATACTAAATCCACACTCTGTAGAAGACGACATCAAGAAACTAACAAGTGAAAAAGGTGACAGAATAGCAGGAAATATTCCCGTCATTGACCTATTAGTGGATTCAAATCATATAGAACTATTCGTTAAATTTAATGGGGATAATTTGATTCAAAAAATAGCTCGCTTAAAAAGCAGAAGCGCAACTTTGCTATCTTTTTCAAGTGAGTCTGGGGAAGGAGGGAAACATACCTGGAGCAAAGGGATTTGGTATGGAAAGTCAACAGATATTAGGTTCGTACCGCTTGTTAAAAATAGAATTATGCAATTGAAGAACGCTTCATTTTAATCACCTCAGCTAGCTTATGATCGAACGAGTAAATCAACCAATAGATAAATTAGCGATCGCTTTAATCATCTTACTAACTCTAATTATGGGGTTATTAATTTGGAGTGGAACTGGTTGTGAGTCTGAATGTCTGTTTCATGCCGGGGCAAGAGTTAGTAGTTTTAGCTGGGAACGTCAAACTATCGGCGGACAAGATCGCGCATTTATATTGACTTTCAATCGTCCGATGGATCGTCTCAGCGTTGAAGAAAATTTAACTATTACTCCTCCTCTCCCAGGCAAAATTAGCTGGTCTGGTTTGAGACTTGCTTATACTTTGGATAATCCCGCACCCTATGGAGAAACTTATCAGGTTGCTCTAGCAGGTGCAAAAGATAGATTTCCTAATCAAAAAGAAATAGGAAAGGAGATTCTGCCTTTTAATGCTGAATTTCGGAGTCGCGATCGCGCTTTAGCCTAT
>JBCBEA010000885.1:0-1623 GCA_038529195.1 Cyanobacteria bacterium J06600_6 | reverse complement strand
GTTTGATCGAAGTGAACGATATGACGAGGAAACTCTAACCATTGTTGATGAGGACGGGCGATCGCTTCCCTGCTATATAGAGCAGTCTCTAGAAGCAGATCTATTGACTTATTTATTACTGGTGCCTGTTGATATTCCCGTGATTATTATGAGTATCAACCAGGATGGTGAAGAAGAATTAGAAGCAGCTATGCTGGATGACGAGGCGGCGATCGCGGATATTTTTGATAACGCTAAGGCAGTTTTAGCTGAGCAGAATCTTTATCTACACCACACTGCCTATACCCTGACCGCTACTGGAGAATTACCGCCGATCCAAGACGAGCAGGTTTTAACTCTTGACAGTGGTGAAGACGATGACGAAATCGACGAAGAATTACAGTCTCTATGTTATTTTTTCCACGAAGATCAGAAATATGGTATTTACACTCCTCTAACACCTCTGTTATTTTTCGCTCGTTACGATGATGAAAACCGTCTGGAATTAGTTTCTCCAGATCAAGAAAATTTACTCCCAATCTTAGAAGAATTGCTGTCAGAAGACTGACTTTAATTTAGTGGAGACAGGAGGCAAAGGCGTAAATTGCTGGTGGATTACAATCTTGCTTATATTTCTGGAGAAATACATCTATTAAACGATGTAAAAAGCTGCATTTTTACTTAATATGAGCTTGTATGTAGTTGTTTTAAATGAAAACTAGGTAAATTGGATTTTAATAAATATATCCCGAATTCCAATTCCCAATTCCTCAGAGCAATCCCTTAGAGGCTACAAAAGTTAATTAAAACGACTACATATATTGTTTGCAGGCGAAATTTACGGATTTGATGCATTATGCCTAGTTCAATCCTCATTGTTGAGGATAATGATGATATACAGCTTTTATTTCAGATGATTTTAGAATCTGAAGGATATGAGGTCAACATTGCCAGTAATGGCGCAGAGGCTTTGGAATCTCTGGAGACAGTTTGTCCTCAATTGATTCTGATGGATATAATGATGCCAGGGATCAGCGGTATTGAGGTCGCCCGCAATATTAAGCAGCAGCAGGACTATGAATCATTGCCGATCCTGCTTATATCGGCAGTAGATCGTCTCCAAGATCGGCAGTTTAATTACAGTAAAGCCAGCGACATTCTTTACAAGCCATTCGATCTGGATGATTTAGTATTTAAAGTTGATCGACTGCTCAAGAAACACAAACTTCCCCTGCACTTCGCTTCAACTTAAGTTTTTGTCAAGAAAATTGAGCTAGGTGATGTGACTACGCCTATTGAAAAGTTTTTGGTTGAAGGACAATCCTCGCATCTCGTAGAGCAGGTAAGAAGCTGCATCAACGAGAACATTAAACCCAAGATCAAAGAACTAGTTGAGGAAATCTCTAAAGTTAGCGTAATTAACTGCCTATACGATACGGCGATCGCTACAGGTTATGCAGGAGGGATTGTAGTTTTAGCAGATTCGCCTCAAGTTAGACCAGCAAAGGCGCATTCATACAGATCTAAACAAAAATAGAGCAGAAGCAAACGTATATCTTTAATCTAGCTCGTATATTCTGCTACAGCAACAAGCAGGATTAAAGATATACGTTTGCTTCTGCTCTATTTTTGTTTAGATCTGTA
>JBCBEA010000884.1:0-1624 GCA_038529195.1 Cyanobacteria bacterium J06600_6 | reverse complement strand
AATCCTTAGTATTGGTTCTTATGAAGTCGATGATAATATAAGCATAATCTCGTACGAGAATATACTTAAACATCTTTTTATACTTCTTTAAACTCAATATGAATTCTGCAATACTAGGAAAATTTACTAGACTTTCAGCCGTTGTTTCTCCTTTTATTGCTCTAGCAGGGATTGTAGTTTTACAGGCTCAAGAATATAAAAAATCGGTGCGTCAACTAAATCGTGCTGACTATTTAGCCCAAGAACAGCAGCAGGAAAAATTGGTCAACTGGCAGCAGAATTCTCCTAGTCTAGGTTTTGATAATCTTAAAGCTAGCTGGTCATATCTAGATTTCGTTCAATACTTTGGCGATCGAGACGCTAGAGACACTATTGGCTATAAGCTAGTTCCCGAATATTTTGAGACTCTAACGACGCTCGATCCGCGTTTTACCAAAGCCTATCTTGGTCTTTCTGTCGCTAATTCTATGTATGCAGGCAATCCCGAAACTACCGTTGCTCTGATGGAGGAAGTGCTAGATTTCGTCGATCCCACCTCCGAACAGGCAGCCTATCTTTGGACTTTTAAAGGGTTAGATGAACTTTTATTTATGGGAGACAAAGAAGCAGCGATCGCCTCCTATAAAATGGCAGCACAGTGGTCAGAACTCCAGCCAGAATTTCGTCCCGACGGTTTGACTATCAGAGATCTAGAAGCTGGATTACAGAACACGACAGAAATAGATTTAAAAGAAGCGCAGGTACGTGCGTGGTCTAGTGTTTTAACTCATATTCGAGATAGTCAGAAGCAGCGGGAAATATTAGCCAAGATTACTCGTCTCAAAGCCGAGATTTCAGAATTAAAAATGGCTAATAACGTTCAGCCATAAAGTTCTTTCGTCATTGAATAGTTGGTAAAAACTTCTCCTCGACAAGACACCTCTTGAGGAGAAATTATCTTAAATCCTTGTTTCAGAAAAAAGGTTTTCGCAGTAATACTAGCTTCAGTAAATATGCGATTCAGACTCAATTCTTGGGCTTTAATTTCTATGGCTTGATAGATACTGTGACCAACCCCTTGGCGCTGGTGCCGGTAATGGACATAAAAACAATCAATGTGTCCATTTGCTTCTAGTTCTCCAAAGCCGAGGATTTTTTGGTTTGCTGTCGCTACGTAGGTAAATCTAGTCCCGCACAGTGCTCGCCAATTGCGCCAATTAAGATCGTCTGGCGACCAAGCTTTAATTTGCGCTGCCGAATAATCGCGAATATTGATTTTTCTGACTGTATTCTGGAATAGCTGAGCAATTTGCTCTGTATCTTCGGATTCAAATAACCTGACTTTCATAATCAAGATATTACTAGCAATTTTTTATAAAGCCAGAGGTAGAAATAGACCGAGCCCCACACCCAGGCGATTGTTTTCTCTGACTCTCAACTGATGCCAAGTAGAAGAACCCACGCGGTTGCTTAAATATAGCTCCAAATAAGGATTGCTATTATCTGTTCTTGCTTCCCAACCAAATAAAGCGAAAGGTTGCCAGCGAACTCCAGCCGTCCAAGGAATTTTATCTACTAACTTGTCATTACTAAAACTGTTGCCCTCTCCCACAAAGTTCGCACCCACTTCTGTTGTTAAGCTTAT
>JBCBEA010000883.1:0-1630 GCA_038529195.1 Cyanobacteria bacterium J06600_6 | reverse complement strand
AATATCTGCTTCTAAAGGGTTATAAACAATGGAAATATGTGTGCTTGGTCGCTCTGACTCCTTATTTGTTTGCAATTGTCGCAGAGAAAGTTCGACTCGTAAATCATCTTTTACAGCGATCGCTCTAGCTACTCTTATTTTAGGACTGATTGTAAATGGCTTAATCACATCCCAATCATCAGCAGTTAATTCTGCCAAATAATAATCCGCAACAGCCTGACGGTTGTCGTCTGTTTTCCACACTAATCTGCCAGACCGATCATCTTTACTTGATTCTGCTTGCTTCAATTCAGCCTGAGGATAGACAGGAAAAGTATCAGGAAAGCTGAATAGCAAATTCTCCGACTCATTTTCTGAGGTTTCTGGCTGGACTATATTTTCAGTATTGTTCTGTCTAACCCGATTGGGTTTTTCAGTCTTAGCGGTTACTTCTGGTGCAGATTCCTTTTTAGTTTTGGGCGTGGCGTCAGCAGAGTTTAGATTAGATCCCTCGGGCGTTTTTACCGCTTTGGGCATTTTGTTCTGTTTGGCTAGCTCTGCTTTTGTTTCTGGCTTTAGATCGGGATCTGCACTAATCAAACTTTCGATCGCTGCACTATTGGCACAGCCACTTAATACGGTTAATAAACTGGATAATATAATTCCGCGCATTGCCAAGCGATTGTTGTGTTTATATGACATGGCTATTTGCTCAAACTTAGTAGTTATAAATAATTATCTAATTTTAATACTTACGGACAAATATCAGATCTCAGCTAGAGCAGACTCGCACAAATTTAGACCATCCGTTATTTGAGTTGATCAACTTTCGCCTCCAGTGCATCTATTTTTGCGTCAAGAATGTCCCGCTTGTAAGTTATAGATTCTCTGCTATTTTCAGAAGAACTTAGCGATCGCTCTATCTGTCCAAAACAAGAGTTTAAACCCGCAGCAAATTCATTACGAGTAATCGGCTGGTTGCCACGATATGTCTCGTCGGGAAAGCCAGAAATACAGCCATAGCGATCGCTTAAACTACGCAGAGCTTCATATGACCAGTCAGCTGGTGAAACATCCCGTAGTTGGTTAACGTTAGTTACCTGCTCGACCTGATTCTGGAGATTATCGCTTCGATTGTATTGTTCGATTTGTTGGAGTACTTGGGTTTCAGTTTGGGCTTGAGTGCGATCGCTGTATATTCCTGTCATGGTAACGGCGACCGTCAAAGAGATAACTTTATTAAAAAAACTCATAGCTGCAACCAAATAAAAAACAAATATGACTTAATCTTAATCGGAGCAAACAGACTATTTACCCCGATCTTAAAGATTATCTAGCTTATTTTTTCTAATTCTTTTCTAATTTTATTTTCTGGCTAGCTGTAACTTCTATCTCCACGAACTTCTGTCGTCGAAAAAGGACAAACAAAGCGATCGCAACTAGACCCAGTAAAATCCAAACATCGGGTTCAGGTACACCAGATACTTCATTGCTTTCAAAAGGATTAAAGGGTGTATCAAGCTGTTCTGTTCCCGTTTCGACTTCGCGATCGAATCTGTCGGCTTTTGCTTCGGCTGCTTTTAGCTGTTCCCTCTGCTGATCGTTAACGAGGACAATCATTGAGGAATAGGGCGTAACGATGCTGTTTTTC
>JBCBEA010000882.1:0-1633 GCA_038529195.1 Cyanobacteria bacterium J06600_6 | reverse complement strand
ATAGAAAATCATGCTCTTTCCACCAGGTACGCAATTCTGGAATCTGAATAATGCCCAAACCGCTGACAAGACTGTATAGAAATCCCGCATACCACTGTTCAGCAGATACCTGTTGATTACCTATTTCTGATAGGTCGATCGCCACACAAACATAATCTTCTGCCCAGAGTCGTCTCATAATCTGGACTCGCAGACTAGATTTTCCCATCTGTCGCGAATTAAGAATGTAGCAAAACTTCCCTGCTTTTAATGCTTGATAAAGCTGTCTATCTGCCTGACGAACTACGTAGGTAGGGGCATCCATGGGTAAACTACCGCCCACCTGATAATCAAAGTTTTCCGACTGCTCGTCACTACGAAGAAGAGCATTTTCTAACTCTAGCTCCGCCTGGGTTGCTTTAAGAATCTCTAGGGTTTGAGAGAGTTCCGCAGTACGCTCCTTGACTTTTTTCCCGAGATTAAGATTGTATTCAACTAAGCGATCTTTGGCTCTTTGCAGCTCGGCAGTTTGACGCAGGTTTTCAGCTCTTAAGCTACAGAGATTGGTATGGGTTTGCATCCGCGCAATTAATTCGTCGCGAGAAACGGGTTTGGTTATATAGTCATTTGCCCCAACGCTTAAACCTGTCACTAAATCCTGTACCTGAGTTTTGGCAGTTAGCAGCAGGATCGGTAGTTGGTCTGCAGGATAGCGTTTTCTGAGTTTACTTGCTACCTCATAGCCCGTCATTTTGGGCATCATCACATCTAGCAGCACAATATCAGGGTTTAGACCATCTTCGAGCATTGCCAGAGCGGAGCTGCCATTAGATGCTTGAGAAATATCATAATTTACCTTTGCCAAAGATAAATTGTTAATTAACACCTGTAAATTGGCGGGATCGTCATCAACGATTAAAACTTTGATCACTTTTCCCGTTAACGGAACTGGCTTGTCGATGACGATGGGAACTTGAGGCGATTGAGTCGGCATCAAGCTGCGAATAACATCTTTAGCTGTAGGTGTTTGACTAATAGCAAGGTCATCACTACTGGCTAGGGGTAGAGTAAAGCTAAACTGCGTCCCCTTTCCCAACTCTGATTCAACCCAAAGACTGCCTCCATGAAACTCGATCAATTTTTTAGTTACGGATAAACCTAATCCGACTCCGCCATATTCTCGCGCCGTAAACCCTTCTGCCTGAGCAAAAGAATCAAAGATACGCCCTTGCTTTTCTTCGGCGATCCCAATCCCCGAATCCTTGACCGAAATTATTAATTCATCTGTTTCCTGTCTTGCCTGGGCAAAAACTTCTACTTTGCCACTCTCGGTAAACTTAATGGCATTACCAATGAGATTGTAAAGAATTTGCTGTAGACGATCTTCATCTGCCCGAATTGGCGGAGTACTGCCAGCGATCGCATTGACTAACTCCAGATTCTTATTACCCACCAAAGGATGGCAGAGAACCATGATAATCTCTGTTACTTCTCTAATTCCTACCGCTCTGAGCCGTAAACTAATCTTGTCATTAAGTATTTGAGAGAAATCTAAAATATCGCTGACTAAACTAAATAAACGACGACCACTATTAGCGATCATGGCTAAATTTGCTGAAGTTTGCGGTGAAAGTTTTCCTGTTACTCCATCAAT
>JBCBEA010000881.1:0-1635 GCA_038529195.1 Cyanobacteria bacterium J06600_6 | reverse complement strand
AGTTTTACTTTTTCTGTTCATAGTTGGTGTCAGCAAAAGTCCGATAATAAGGAAAAATAGGCAGAGTAAAATAAGTAATTTACAGCAGTTATTTTGTGTTATGTCAAATAACTCTAAAGATTTTACGCCACTTATTCCTGAAAGTTACATCTAATGCTAGAGATAATTTAGCCAGCATCTTAGATGAAGTAGTAGAGTAACAACAAATATTTTTTATTGTCAAACGTCGCAACGGTAAAAATGTGGCGTTAATTGCTGAAGATGAACTATCTAGCCTATTAGAGAGTGTTTATTTGCTTCGTTCTGCCGAAAATGCCAAGAGATTGCATCGGGCTTTGAAATGGTCTGAATATGAAGATGCTCAACCTCAATATTGGTAATTGAATTAGTCTAACTGGCGATCGCACTTACAGCTATCAATTCCCAGATCGAGCCAAAACGAATCTTGCTTTCTTTCACCACATTAAGACCAGCAATTTTTAATAGTTGTTCTAATTCTGCCTGAGTATAGCAACGTTGATAAGCGCGATCAATAAACCTAAAAACGATATCGCATAACTTTAAAACCCAATAATCCCGACACCAATCAAGAATAATTATTTCTCCTTTTGGCTTCAATACTCGCTTCATTTCTGTTAAAGCTAATTCGGGGTTTTCAAAATAATGGAAAGCATTGGCACAGATAACCAAATCGAAAGAGTCATTGTCAAAAGGCAAAAATTTAACCGAGGCGCGATACAAGCTGACGCTAGGATAGGTTTTTAATTTATTGCGGGCTATCTCCAACATCGATTCGGAAATATCCACCCCAGTAATTTGCTGTTGAGGATTTTGTTCTAACAATAACCTGGCGAATTCTCCCGTACCACAGGCAAGATCTAATATTTTTGCGGAGGGATCGATATCGGCAAAGTCTAATAAAAAAGATAGACTTTTGTTGATGTAATTTTGCCAACGGCGATCGTAAATAGGTGCAAGGCGATTGTATTCTTGCCTTACTGCACTTTCACTCTTCGAGCTAGATTCTCTTTGGGTTTTCAATTAACTAATAACTCTGGTAACTGAAATAAAAAATTCTGTTGTGCTTCTCTTAGTTCTGCGGTTGGGCGGGCTTTTTGTACTAGTGCGATTGCCTGTTGGGGAGTTTCTCCCTTCGCTATTAAATAAGCTGCCAGCAAAGTTCCCGT
Source organism: Cyanobacteria bacterium J06600_6 (assembly GCA_038529195.1). Lineage (GTDB taxonomy): Bacteria > Cyanobacteriota > Cyanobacteriia > Cyanobacteriales > Xenococcaceae > Waterburya. Next base: position 448 of record JBCBEA010000881.1, on the reverse strand, counting down.
TCTGCGGTTGCCACTGGTACAGTGAACTACTACTGCTCGATCTTCCTTAATTATCGGTTCTGCAAAATTCGCAAACTGTTTTACTTGTTCGACGGTTGGAGGTTTACCTCCTGCAATTGGCAACCAAAGAGCTTGAAAACCCTCTTCTTGGTATTTTTTAATCCCTGAAGGCTCATCCATTACTGACACAATACCTTCGATACCTGCTTTCTTTGGTTTTGGCAAATCCTCTAACTGTGGACGAGGCATTCCTGCTAGTTTTTCTGGTATGAGCCACCAAACATTGTCTATATCTGAAGTTTGTTTTGACATTAAGTATTTTTCTCTAATGGTTTGTTCGACTCTATTAATTTATTGTTCAGCTGGGGAATTTCGATTGACTACGGCGATCGCTATATAGTCATAACCTTTAATAATAAAAGGCTCTGGATTTATATATTGTTTTAGT
>JBCBEA010000880.1:0-1635 GCA_038529195.1 Cyanobacteria bacterium J06600_6 | reverse complement strand
ACATTTTTTTTAGTTCTTCTTGCAATCATTTTAAAGCTTCCGAAGCGATCGCATTTTCTAATTGATGACACGCCCTAATATAGTTTTAAAATTTTCTAGCATCAAATAAATCTTTGATTGTCTTGGGATAAGCTTTATCTTTGTCGGTATTGCTAGCCCTGATTTTCTGGAATCTGAGTGTCCGAAAGCTTTAAGAAAAAACGCCTTTGCTGCGATCGCATCCCTATTTTTAGTTAGCGGAAAATCAATTGTATTGCCATTGCTGTCGATAGCTCGATACAAAAATTTTCACTTGGAAGTGTCTCCACTTAAAGAGTTTTTCAGGATTCATCAATCTTGAGCTTAAAACAATAGCTCAATAATACTATTTTAGTATTTTAGATTTTTGCAACACCATCGTCTGAAAAGAGAGGAGTGCAGTGGGGTCAAAGTCTCATGCTGCGTTCTGAAAATGAGTCGGGTTGGTGACAACTTAGCTAGTCTCACGCTATGTATGACAATTATTATATCAAAGTAATTCTATTGTATTGCAAGATACATTATCAAGATGCCTTTGGTCATAATCTGTAGAAAAATTTATTAAAACAAGATTGAAAAATGCTAAATAATGGTGTGATGTTTCAGTTCTTCAGTTGGTTTCTGCCTACTGATGCTAGTATTCAAAGGGGCGATCCCCTTTGGGTCTTTCTAGAAAAACAAGCAGCAAACTTGAGTAATGCGGGCATTACAGCAGTTTGGATTCCTCCCGCATACAAAGGCTGGGGGGGACCTGATAACAATACTACTGGAACAGTAGGTTATGACGTTTACGACCATTTCGATCTTGGTGAATTTGCCAATAACAATGAATTCGGTGGCTCTACTCCAGAGAGAACTAAATATGGAGATAAAGCACAACTCAAATCTGCAATTGATGAATTACACAACCAAAACATTCAGGTTTATGCCGATATAGTTATCAACCATAAGTTTGGTGGTCAAGCTGACGGTACTTTTTGGGAAGTTGTTCGGGTAGAACCAGAAGACAGAAACTATCTAAGGTTTGGTAGTGGTTTTGAGGAAGGAATTATTGACGTTGAACCATACACATCATTTAATTTTCCTGTTAGATCGAATAAGTATTCAAGCTTTAAATGGCAAGTCTGGCATTTTGATGGTTTTGATAGTGTTGCAACTATTAGACAAAATGGGGCTGAGTGGAAACAAGAGAAAGAGAGTAGATCTTATTTATATTTTCCGCTTTTCAACGATCCTGGTTGGAATCCCCCTGAAAAAAGTTTCGAGAGTTGGGTTTCCTTGGAAAAAGGGAACTATGACTATCTAACTGGTAACGATTTAGACTTCGACAGATTTGATGTCAGGGAAGAGATGAAGTATTGGGGGGAATGGTTTGTAGAGGAAGTAGATTTAGATGGTTTTCGGATTGATGCGGTAAAACATATTAGTGCAGACTATATCCGTGAATGGTTAGGTCATATTCGAGCCAAAACTAACAAGCCTTTATTTGCTGTGGGTGAGTATTTGGATGGTAATACTAACACTTTGCACGATTATGTTACCCGTGTGAGTGCTACTGGCTCCTTTCGTCAAACTATTAGCCTTCTCGATTTCCCGCTTTACAATAAGCTCAAAACA
>JBCBEA010000879.1:0-1636 GCA_038529195.1 Cyanobacteria bacterium J06600_6 | reverse complement strand
TTTGGACTTCTCTACAGAATCTGTCTCTTAAAAGACAGCCAAGAATTATTTACTACTCTCTACGCCCAACGCTTGTTTTTTACCGTCACTACCAATACTGATGTATTCTCTTTTGAACCAATTAGTCGGACAGAGGCGCGGATGTTGATTGAAAGTTTATTGCGAAGACTGTTATTAGATCGAGAGACAGAAAAACATCAACAGCTACAGGCTGTTTATAAACGTACTTTTCTCTAGGTTTGAGGTGCCGATCTTAATGTTAACGACATGCAAGGCTATATTTCTCAAAAAATTGACTCAATTAGGCAAGAAATTCCTGATAACGTCAATCTCATTGCAATTACGAAGCAAGTTGATACGGCAGCGATGCGATCGGCTTATCAGTCGGGAGTCCGAGACTTTGGCGAAAATCGTTTGCAAGAAGCTTTAGCAAAGCAGCAGGAATTAAAAGATTTAGTGGATGTTAACTGGCATTTTATTGGTCATATTCAAAAAAATAAAGCGAAAAAAGTCATTGAAAATTTCGCCTGGATTCATTCTGTAGATAGTTTAGAGTTGGCTCAGAGAATGAATCGGCTAGCAGGGGAACTAGGCTTGATACCCAAGATTTTTCTGCAGGTGAAGATTTTGCCCGATCCAAACAAGTATGGTTGGACGGTCGAGAATTTGCTCCAAGATTTGCCCCAGCTAGACAAATATGAATCTCTAAATATTCAGGGTTTGATGACAATCTTGCCCTGGGGTTTGACTCCCAAAGAAGCTAGTGCAGCATTTAAACAGCTAGCTAAATTATCTAATCAAATTATGGAAGCTGCTTATTCGCGGATATCAATGACTGAGCTATCGATGGGAATGTCTGGAGATTATAAATTAGCTATTGAAGCTGGTGCTAGCTACATACGTTTGGGCAGAACAATTTTTGGTGAGCGAAATAGTTAGGAAGGTATTGTGCTGATGGTTATTAGTATAAATACAATTGCAAATATCTGTCCTTGGTTTCGCTTATAAATAGTTATAGCAAAAGCAATTATCTTTCAGTTTGTTTTGCTTTATCAATATACTTTATAGCCTTTCTCAAATTAGTGAAGTGCACCACAATTAACAATCAACTATTAACAATCAACAGAAACCAAGATTTTGACTGTACCGCATGAAAATGGGAACTGCTATATCAATATACTGAACACCTGCTTTTGGCGCTGCAAAAAAGCCTGAAAATGTTTAAATTCCTAGCTTTATTGTTTAACAGTAGGTACTGCAAATAGCCAACTGTAGCGATTTCTAGAAAATCATGATTTTGGTGATTAGAACTTGCTTGAAAACCAAGCTAAACTAGTTTTTGCTATTTAGAAACGGCAGATATAATTCCTCAAAAGCTTTTTAGTACCAGGGTTTTGGAGATTCTTTCTCCTGTAGAAATCACCTCGTACAAAAAAAATGTGACAATTAAATCTTTGTCCAAACATTTTCACATAGTTATATTTACTGACATACCATGTAGTGGCATTACTTCGGGTAGCCAGTATATTTTTGGTTAAGCCAGTAAATATAAATGAATGTAACGTAAAAACAAGTGGAATTGTAATCAAATGGACAAATATAACATCTTAAAGCTGCCATTTAAACACAGGTGGAG
>JBCBEA010000878.1:0-1645 GCA_038529195.1 Cyanobacteria bacterium J06600_6 | reverse complement strand
AACCCTAAACTGCCCAAAAATCAAGTTTGATTAACTATCAATTTGAGAAAAATTTGGCAGTTTAGGGTTAGTTCCCGACTATTTTGTCTTGGGATAGATGCGTTAACCGATTGGTCAAGACTGGGTGAAGATTGAGCATGAAAAAAGTATACAGAATCATCAAATCGCTCCGAGGGATGGTGGGGTTAGGAATACTAACCTTACTGTTTATTACGACGGTCATTCCCGCGATCGCCATAGAAAAGCCAGCAATAGGGAATAAAACAGCTAGTCGTCTCTTAATTAAGGGAAAAGTAGCTTACGAATCGGGGAAATTCTCTCAAGCAGAGGAATACTGGGAATTGGCAGAGCATAAGTTTGAGCAATATGGCGATCGCCCCCATCAGGCTTTGAGCTTAAATTACCTTTCTCTAGCCAATCAGGAGTTAGGAAAATGGCAGGAGGCAGATCAGTATATTGACGCGAGTTTAAAATTACTGCAGTCAACATCTACTCCAAAAGTTTTAGCTCAGGCACTTAATACCCAAGGAAACCTCAGGCTATCCCTAGGAGATGGTGAATCGGCTTTGGCTAGCTGGTCATCAGCAGAAGAAATTTACCGTAAAGTTAACGACCATCTAGGCATTATGGGCAGTAAGCTTAATCAGGCTCAGGCTTTGCAGCAGCTGGGACTATATCGGCGATCGCAGAAAATGCTCGAACAGCTAGAAACAGAGCTAGATCGTGAAGCCAACCCTCAAATGCGAGTCATGGGTTTACGCAGCTTGGGTAATGCTCTACAGGTAGCAGGAGATCTAGAACAATCTCAGGCAGTTTTAAAAGAAAGCCTCAGCATCGCTCAAGAATTGAATCTACCCCAAGAAACTAGCTCTATCTTGTTTAGTCTGGGCAATACTGCTCGTAGTTTACACAGCTATGAAGCAGCGATCGCTTTTTACGAACAGGCTGCTGCCAGAAGTACCGATTCCTTGACCAAAGTGGAGGCACAGTTAAATCAGCTCAGTTTACTCTCTCGTCTTGAGAAACCCCAGATAGCAGAGGAACTGATTTCGCAGGTTCAATCCGAACTGGTTAGCCTGGTGCCCAGTCGTCGCAGTATCTACGCTAGGGTGAATCTCGCCAAGAACTTAATTGATTTCAATCAACATCCTGCCCAAACCCAAAAACTCCTAGAAAAAACCATCGCTCAGGCTCAAGTAATTAAAGATGCGCGAGGGGAATCTTATGGCTTAGGTATCTTAGGTCGTTTAGACAAACAGCAGCAGAATTTAGAGACCGCCAAACAACATACCGAAGCAGCCTTACTATTAGCCACCCAAATTAATGCCGAAGATATTATCTATCAATGGCAGTGGCAATTAGGCAGAATACTTCAGCAGCAGGGAGATCTCCAGGGGGCGATTTCTGCTGAATCGGGTGCCGTTGATAGCCTGGAAAAAATTCGTGGTGATCTTGTTGCTATCAACCCAGATGCTCAATATTCTTTCCGCGAAAGCGTCGAACCGATCTATGGTGATTTGGTTGGCTTACTAGTTTCATCTAACCCAGACCAAGACAATTTAATTCAAGCAAGAGATGCCATGAGCGTGCCGCTCACAACCCAGCAATGAAAAATGGTAGCCTTCAAATGAGACTAAACAGAGGT
>JBCBEA010000877.1:0-1650 GCA_038529195.1 Cyanobacteria bacterium J06600_6 | reverse complement strand
CTTTCGTATGAAAATAACTAAATACCTTTATTTGAAAACAGGGCTTTCCTATAAAAACCTGATTTGCCTCAGATCGTCAATCAATGCGTCCCAATTATCTTGATATTCTTCGAGTTTGGCGCTCATATTTATCGGCTTGATTTTCTGTAACATCCTGATCACGAGGGACCTCAAAGTTGCCATGATTCTGGAAACGCTGCTATTCTTGGTTCTAAGCCTATCTTCCTTTAGGGTCACATCGCGAATATAGTTGTTAGTCTCGACGCTCCAATGTTTCCTGACTGCTTGGAATAATTCTGTTGAGTGCTCTTGGGACTGGTTGGAGAGGAAATAGGCTGTTTCATCGGAGTGTTTTCCCTTTGCTATCTCTGTTCTTTGCCTTCGCACCTGAATCAAGGTCGTAAATTGGCAATTCTCCCACCGAGGATCAAAGTATTGGTTTTTGACATCAAAAGCCTTGTAGGTGCGGCGCTCAATTCTTCCGTGGCCCTTTTCTAGGCTTTGCTCCTCTTCTATGGGCTGAGTCCGAGTCGCATAATGGGCCATATCAGTGGCTAAGTCTTTCTGATTATCCTTCAGGCCAACTAAAAAGACCCCATCGGCTTGAGCGATCTCTCTGAGCGTGGCTGGATTCATATGTAACGCATCCAAAGAGATGGCTTGCCCCAGTAGACCATACTCCCTGAGCAGATGCCGCACCATAGGCTTCTCACTTTGTTTTCTCCCATGATAAAACCTCTGGGCAACACATTGCCCCTCCTGATGACTAACTGCTTGAATCAGAGCTTCTGCTCGCTTATGCCCTTTTTCAATACTACCGCGTAGCTCTTTCCCATCGACTGCGAACCAGTTATGCTCCGTTTCGCTCAGCTCAACCCCAAAGTGGGAAAATAGTAACGCAGAAAAGGCAGACCCATTAACTTTCTCAAGCACTAAGGGTAATTGAGAACGAGACACCACTCGCTTATTCTCAAACCCTAAAACCTTACACAAAGCCCCATGGGTATGGACCATACTACGATGGATACTCGATAAAACACCATCTCGATTACGGAGTAGACCTAAGATGACGCCTAGAAGTACCAAGCCCAGATCATGACGCTTCCCGCGATTGTCGCGTAAATCTAGATCTGGACACAGTTGTAGATCCTCATAAAACAGAGTACTTTGGGATAGATAAGTGAGCATCGAAATGGTAGTTTGATGATGTAGTTATCTCAATTTACCGCTTTTGCTCACTTATCCTTTTTTATAGGAAAGCCCTGTATATAATGATGTAGTCATGTCGTAGAGAATTTTTTTCCAAAAATAAAGATTCTGTGCCGATCGTTCGTGATTTTTGCCATCAAAACACGATCCCTTATGATAGGTTAGGACTTTAATACAGGTCGTATCCCTGAAACTTGCAAGCTAAAGGTCCGTTGAAAAGGTTGATGCGTTTTAGGGGTTTAAGCCCAATTTTTTTCATGGCCTCGAAATTTGAACTTATAATCCATGCTTGCCATCCTTTATAGTCCTGTTTCATTCGGTCTCCGATTTCTTTGTAAAATCCTAAGATATCTTTGAGCTCTAGACGCTCTCCATACGGTGGATTCATCAACATCCATCCTGGAGCATTAGGGATATCAACAGACTGGTACTTGCTTACCT
>JBCBEA010000876.1:0-1657 GCA_038529195.1 Cyanobacteria bacterium J06600_6 | reverse complement strand
CCAAGATATTTTAATTAGTCTAAAAAACATATAATAAAGAAAATTTATTAGTGATAATACTTACTGATATATCTGTGCTTTAAATTATAATTTATTGACTAATAAACTTTACATTTTGTCGGCTAATTCTTATATTAGCTTCATCTTATAGCTTCTCAAGCATTTTTATTTAATCATCATAGAGAGGTTTGTAAAAATACAGTTGACAATTTAATAACTCGGTAGACAATTGATAAGAAAAGTTCTATTTTTAGCCATTCAAAGCCCCAGTTATTGTAGTTGATAATACTTAAATTCATTTTGAGCTAAGTAGTAATATTTAGACTCTTAAGTAACTAATTGCGGCTAAAAAATAAATTTTATATTGTAAAACCGAGGAGAGATTTATGTCTAGTGTCGTAAGAGTAGAATATGTTGACTTATCAACTGATCTGGTACCAAATGAAATCTTAGTTACTGGCGATTCATTAAAAGTTGAGTCTCGCAAAGATCAAAGAGCTGAAATTGAAGTCGAAGCAGGTGATGAAGGCGTTTCCATCCTTGGCGGTGAGCTGAGTGACACAATTATTGGTGGAGAAGGAAATGATTCAATTAACGGTAGTCTAGGAAATGATGTCCTAGAAGGTATCGACGGAAACGATACCTTAGTGGGTGGTTCAGGTAATGATACTATTGTAGGCGGTTTGGGAAGCGATTCTCTAGTTGGTGGTTTTGGTAATGATGTCATCACTGTCACTTCTGGAGACTCTGTCCGAAGCGGTACAGGAGAAGATGTAATCACCATCGATCTCAGTGAAGGCTTTGATACAGCAGAACTGCCTGTTATTACCGATTTTGAGCCAGGGGAAGACCAAATTGCAATTGCCGAAGAAGATGATTCTTCTACTGGTCCTGTTGACGATGTGTCTTACGATCCTAAAACTGGGACATTAATTGTTGAAGGTCAAGCTGCAGTCAAGGTTGGCGAAGATGTCACTTTAACCGCTAGCGATATTGATTTTTCAGGTAACGAAGGCGATCTTAGCATTGTTGATACTGGAGCAACCAAAGTATATGAGTTTTTAAACTCTTCAGAAGATATTTCCTTTTATACTGTTGACGAAAACGAAAAAGCTTTCATTGAAGAGAACTTAAGCAACTATGTGCTACAGGAAGAAGGTGGTTTTAGTTCTGTCGATCCAATTTCTGGGTCAGAAGTAGAGGAAGTACATCGTTTTTTCAATACTAAAACTGGAACGCATCTTTATACAACTGATGAAGTTGAAAAAGACTATATCCTTGAAAACCTCGAAGACTACTCTTATGAGGATGTCAAGTTCTACGGATATAGTTCTGAGATTGATGGTTCAATGCCCATTTATCGTTTTTACGATTCTGCGGAAGGCGTTCATATGTTTACCCACAGTGGATCTGAAATGGAAGAAATGGCAAGTGATGGCATGTTAGACAATGAAGGTATTGCTTTCTATGCTATGCCCTCAGATGATTCTGCTACGGCTGCGATCTAAGTATTTAAAGTTTATAGGTTATTTAATCACATTTAAGGTGATTTACAGTAGTGCTAACTATTGCTTAATTAAATAATATATTGCTCGACTATTTCCATATGTCGGGCTTTTTTATCTTTAAAAATTCATTAGTAATTATACGTAGATTG
>JBCBEA010000875.1:0-1674 GCA_038529195.1 Cyanobacteria bacterium J06600_6 | reverse complement strand
CAAAAGGCTAGAAACTAGGTAGCAAAACAGAGTAATCTATAACCTAGGGACGTGTGAGCAACAGTCTTGTATTTAGGCAAAAAAATGTCTAGATTTGGGCAGTGCCCTCTGAACAGATTTTCTTCACCCTTGATGGCGAGGAAATCAGCTGACGAGAGCAGTCCGCTAACAGTCTTTTAAAAATCAAAGCTACCGATAAAAAGGTAATTTATTCATTAATTTCATTGTTTTGGGAGGAATCCATCGATGAGTATAGTCACGAAGTCCATCGTGAATGCAGATGCCGAGGCTCGCTACTTGAGTCCTGGTGAACTAGACAGAATTAAATCTTTTGTTACTAGTGGTGAAAGCCGTTTACGTATCGCTCAAACTTTAACTGAGTCCCGCGAGCGTATTGTTAAGCAAGCTGGAGATCAGCTGTTTCAAAAACGTCCTGACGTTGTTTCTCCTGGCGGAAACGCTTATGGCGAAGAAATGACTGCAACCTGTTTGCGAGACATGGATTACTATCTACGCCTAATCACTTACGGTGTAGTAGCTGGCGACACAACTCCAATTGAAGAAATTGGTTTGGTTGGTGCAAAAGAAATGTACAAATCACTAGGTACTGATGTCGGAGCCATGGCTCAAAGTATCCGTGAAATGAAAAATGTAGCAACTTCAATGATGTCTGGTGATGACACTGCTGAAGCTGCTTCCTACTTCGACTATGTAATCGGAGCTATGCAGTAATTGGCAATGCCTCACTGCTAATATAACTAGTAACAAATTTTTTCAAAAATACACTAACTTATCAGTGTTAAACAGTTTAAGACTCGGTAAGATAAGGAAATAAAACTATGCAAGACGCAATTACCTCTGTAATTAATTCAGCTGACGTTCAAGGCAGATACCTCGATGGTGCTGCAATGGACAAGCTAAAAAGCTATTTTCAAACTGGTCAATTAAGAGTTCGTGCTGCTAGCGTGATTAGTGCTAACGCAGCTAGCATCGTTAAAGAAGCAGTAGCAAAATCTTTGCTATATTCTGATGTTACTCGTCCTGGTGGAAACATGTATACTACTCGTCGTTATGCGGCTTGTATTCGTGACCTAGACTACTATCTTCGTTATTCTACCTACGCTATGTTGGCTGGAGATCCTTCCATCCTAGACGAGCGTGTACTAAATGGTTTAAAAGAAACTTATAACTCTTTAGGAGTTCCTGTTTCCTCAACTGTTCAAGCAATCCAAGCTATGAAAGAAGTAACAGCAAGTCTAGTTGGCGCTGATGCTGGCAAAGAAATGGGTGTTTATTTCGACTACATCTGCTCTGGCTTAAGCTAGTTTAGTATCGACAAGATAAATCGCTGACGCTTACTCTGAGTTTTATTTTAGGCTTTGAGTTGCAATTAGCAGGTTTAATCTACAAGCAAACGCATAGATTCGGGAAGTCTAGAGTGAGTGCTAGTTCCAACAAAGCTTAGTTTTCGAGCGCGAAAGAAAAATAAGTTGAGGCGAGATCTAGTATTGACTCCTGACTCCCGAATTTTGGTATTTAGACAAAATCCAAACAATTGGGTGAGTTGGTTAAAAAGCAGCCGCTAGCGACACATATTCGGCAGACCGAAGTTTACTACAGGAAAATTTAACTTTTTTTATTTAATAGGGAGAAATAATCTCATGCGCATGTTTA
>JBCBEA010000874.1:0-1675 GCA_038529195.1 Cyanobacteria bacterium J06600_6 | reverse complement strand
CACCTTCGGATAAGTAAACTGTCGAGGGTGACAATGGATAATGGACAATGTTCAAACTGTTTAGCCACGTTACACAGACATCGAAAATTGCTATGTGGCTCAAAACAGTGAGAATTACCTATTTTGCCTAACTTCAGTAAATAATTAAGAGGTAAGAGGTAAGAAATCAGGAGTAAGAATAGTAATGCTGCGAATCTAGTCTAAATACCATTGCAGTTGCTTAAACCTGCGGGCGATCGCAAATAATCGGACATTGAAGTAGCGGTAAGAATAATTCGACCATCTTCAGTTTTGACTACTCCTCTAGCAGGAATAATTTTACCTTGAGCCGTTGTAATACTGCGATCGCTCTCTGATACAGAGCGGTTTTGGCTATTAGCGATCGAATCAGAACTCAAAGGTTCGCTAGGCGAAGCTTGTATACCACCTCTACCTTTAACAATAAAACTATTACCTTTGCCCGAATTCTGACTATTGCCACAGGCTTGAACAACATTACGCTCTACATCTATCGGATTAGTGGGTAGCTCAGTTGTCCCTTGAATGGGATTAATATCGGAGGTATCGATCGCAATATCTCCATCTAAAGCACTATCTTCAGAACTAGCATTAATATCATTTGTGGAATCACCGAGAGGACGTTTGGTAATGCCCAAAATTGACTCGGAGTTAATAGAGATGAAGCCACCCTGTCCCTGTTGAGCATTGGCAATAATATCGTTATTACCGTCAGGAAAAGCAATAATGAACTCGGTATCGATAGTTAAGTTTCCGCCATTAGCAGCATTGAAAGCTCTTGCAGAGATCAAACTACCGCCTTGCAAAGTTAAATTGTCGTCGATATTGAGAAAAATATTTCCTCCTTCCCCTGAAAAGGTTTCGGCAATAATTCTTCCCCCATCTGACAAGTCGATTTCGGTGCCGGTAATATTAATAATGCCTGCTTGTCCCGTTCCAGAACTAGTCGTACTGATAAACGGAGTCGAGCCAGTTATATTCGCAGAAGAATTTTCTCTGATTAATAAAGATGAAGCTGAAATATTAATAATGCCTGCATCTCCCACAGCTTGTGGCTCTACTGTTGTTGATATTTGACTGTCAAATATTCCAGAATTAGCAAACAAAGCATTTCCTTCTCCTTCTAAAATAAATTGTTTGCTAACGTTGATGTTTATATCACCTGCATTACCAACGTTTTCTGTATCCGCTAGTAGAGAAGAACCATCCTTAAGCAATAAAGAACCTGTCGTAATATTGATATCGCCACCGTCACCAAACCCTCCTTCGCTCGTTTCTGTGGGCGCACTGACTTCAGAGAGAATACTCGAACTGATTAAGCTAGTATTATTTTCTATTTGCAGATTAATATTCCCTGCATCTCCTTGACCTCTTGTGTTACTCAAAAACTGAGCGCGATCGCTCATTACTAAATTATTAGCAGCTATATCCATCCCTCCTGCATTTCCTTCACCATTTGGATCTACAAGACTAAAAGCACCACTGGGGAAATCCGCAGCATTTCTGCCAGAAAACTCGACGAGGTTGGCATCAATATCAATTTTACCCGAATTTCCAGTTCCCAATACACGGGACTGAATCTGCGATCCATCATTCACCGATAAAGAATCACCAGAGATTAAGAGAAGATTACTGTCACCCTCGCCAAAAATATTTG
>JBCBEA010000873.1:0-1687 GCA_038529195.1 Cyanobacteria bacterium J06600_6 | reverse complement strand
ATCACTCTAGACCTGATGGTAGCGTTTATCCTTGTGAAGAATGTCATATCTATGCTGCTTTTAAGGAAGGAACAATACGTCGAGTTGACAACGAGGTATTTTGGCGCAAAGACGGTACTAGCTTTCCAGTAGAGTATATCAGTACTCCAATGCACAATGAAAACGGAGAGTTGGTCGGTTCTGTAGTGACCTTTAGAGATATTACTCAGCGTAAATTAAATGAGTCAATCTTACAGCAAACTAACGAAGAATTAGAGCAAAGAGTTGCCGAACGCACTTCAGAATTAATTCAGGTCAACGAAGAACTAAAGCAGTTAAACGAAATTCGCTCCCGTTTTGTTTCGATGGTATGTCATGAATTTCGTAATCCTCTCAATAATATTGCTTTCTCAGTATCTTCTTTGAAGCGATATGAACGTCAGCTTTCATCAGCACAGAAAGTAGAATACCTCTCTGATGTAGAAATCAACGCGGAACGAATGACACAAATGATTGATGAGTTACTAGTAATTGGCGAAATAGAGACCAAGGAAATCAAGGTTTCTCCTGACCAGCTAGATTTAGTCGATTTTTGTCAAGAATTGATAACTGAGTTTAAACAAACGTATCCGAATTGTCAGATTCAGTTTTCTAGCGAGCAAACTTTATTGAAAGCGGAAATAGATGCTCGTCTCTTGAGGTCTATTTTGGTCAATATTTTGACAAATGCAGTCAGATATTCTTCAAATAAGCTAGCAATTAGCTTTAATCTATCTACTCATAAAAATCACGTTTTTTTCACAATTAAGGATTGGGGAATTGGCATACCAGAAAGCGATTTAGATATTATTTTTGAGCCTTTCCATCGCGGAAAGAATGTCAGTAATATTCCTGGCACGGGTTTGGGATTAAATATTGTGAAGAGATTTGTTGTTTTTCTTAATGGAGAAATAGAGATAATCAGCAGAGTTAACCAAGGTACTACAGCTAAAATTCGAGATCCTTTAGTTAATAGAATCTAAAAATCTACAAAAAATCCTACTTTTACTAAAACTAATTCAATGTAATTTGATCGGACTAACTGATAACATCATCTACAAGTTTACTTCTAGTAGCAATAAAAGCAAATTGAGCTTTCATATTAAGTGGTGTAAGCGACTTGTCAGCCTGACATTCCTAACTTAATACTCTTAACTTTTTGATTGACTAACTAATTTTGTGCCTACACGATATTAAATTTAGATTACGTAAAATAAGCTACAAAATTGCAATAGAAAAAACGTTCTAATTACTGAAATAGCAGAATATTTATTATAGTTATGGTAATTTCCTCCAGTACGAGCGCTGCAGATAAGTGGGGTAATATTAGTTCCCAAAGAGGAAATCTGAGCGAAATAGATCTTATTTGTATGATGTGTGGCGGAGTCCATATGACTGCCGACCACTGGAAATTCATGGCAGAAGATATGCCTAAAGACCCAGTGGACATGATTGGCGACTTGGCGAAGATGGGTATCTACAAGCCCAATACTTTTAAAATGGCGGATGCGGTTAATGCTGCGGACTTGCGGAAAACCCTGCTGCTTAAAGTTGCGGGGAAAGGAGACTCTAAGCGAGAAAAGCTAGTTTTAGAACTATGTAAACAGGCTGGAGGCATTGAAAATGCTTTTGCTGCTGCGTTTGGTCCTAAGGCAGGAGAATTTTTTGG
>JBCBEA010000872.1:0-1691 GCA_038529195.1 Cyanobacteria bacterium J06600_6 | reverse complement strand
TTCTGAAGCATGACTGAGCTGAAGAATGGGCTGAGCAATCCAACGAGACGTGTAGTATCCCAAAATCAAAGCGATAATAAGCGATAGGAAACAGAGGATAATAGTCGTTTTTGTGTTGGCATTGATCTCTGCCATAAAGTCAGATTCGGGGACCGCCACTACTACTAGCCAGTCTAGCCCTATCTCTTCACCCCAAGGCATAACCTGTAAAAAGTTGCGTTCCCCATCAATGGTTACTGAAAGCTGTTGAGACTCTAAAATAGCGTCGAATCCACCAAAGTAGTCAGCAAGCTGTTCAGCCGAGGTCTTAATGACAGAACTATCACTTTCTGAGACATTGAGGCGTACGGGCAAATCATTGACGACTCTAAAGGGTTGCTGATCGCCAGAATTAGCAATCAACATACCATCTCTTTCTAGGATAAAAGTTCTGCTGTTAGGACTAATTTCTAGTTCTCGCAAGAAGTCACTAATTTGCAGCAGCAACTGTTCGACACCGATTGCACCAATAATCTCGCCTTCTGTGTCGTAAATGGGACTAGCATGTGCGATCGCAAGCGGAAATGGATTAATCTCCCAGGAGTACACCGAACTCCAAACTGGCTTGCCAGCTTTTATAGCTTCAGGATACCAACTCTCGCTTTGAAAATCGTAAATATCTGGATCAAAAGCTAGTTCTTTTCTATTGCCTTTGTTGTCCGACTTATAAGCATATTGATTATTATCTCCATACTTTCGTGGAGAAATTTCACTAATAACAACGCTATCAACGCTTGGATCATATCCAGAATCAGCGTAATACCCTGACTCCGTCCCAAACATCATGAACCCCACGTCATGAACTTGTCTATTTTGCCAAAAAAGATCGCCAAGCTGTCCTACCTCTTCAGGCTCCAAGAGACCTAATTCAAACAGAGTTACATTAGACTCCACCAATGTCTGTGGAGCAGACATATACATATCTAGATGGAGTGAAATACGCTCGCTCACTTCCTTCTCAAGCTGGGCTGCTAAGTTCTCAATAGCTGTCCGACCATTGCGCAGCGATAGATACCCCGTAATTCCAACAGCTGCAAATATTTGCAGTGCAAAGGGGACTACTAAAATTGCTCTAAGTGGTAACGCGCGCCGCCTAGATTGGGTTCCCCCCTTTTTATCCGCTACGGCTGCTGCTACGGCTGCAGGCGTTTGGTCGAAAAGCGCTAACAGTTTACCGATGGTGAAGTTACTTTGGCTCATAAAGCGTGACAGAAAGGAGGTATACCAATCTCAAACCAGACTTTTCGCCACCTTATGCTCCAAAGTTGCTGAGTTCTACAAGGGTTAGTGAGCCACATCGTAGAACCCGATACTCTGAATGAAAGATTGCTATAACTACGCTTCAGCATAAGAAGTCGCACTTACAAATCCAGTTTGAATGAAGTAACTCAAGTAGGTTCTTAGAAGCTCACGATCTGCTGGTGGGCAAGAAAAGGAATGAGCCGCTAATCCTTGAGTTGTGTGCTGACAATCAAAGATATAGTTCCCGCCTAACCAAAGTTCTAAGCATGTTTGCTGTTCTTCGGCAGAGGCCTCCACCGTAAAAGCGGCTAAAGCGCTCATAGCATTCGGTTCTAAATGAAGTGCTTTTAACCACTCTGGATACGGTATTTTTGTTGTAGGATATCCAACATTTTCTAGCTCATCAATAA
>JBCBEA010000871.1:0-1691 GCA_038529195.1 Cyanobacteria bacterium J06600_6 | reverse complement strand
CTACATTTTTCCCTTCAAATTCAACTATTAATTCCTTGTTTTTTTCTAGATTACTAGACAAATTAGCATTGCCTTCTACTCCAACTTTTATTGCATTTGCCTTTAAGTTTATACTACCAAAATTATTATTGATATCACGCTCAATTATCTTCAGTGATTTGGCTCCCATCCTGCCTAATAAAACTATTAATTCGTCATCTTTTTCCATAGCCAAATTCTTATGAAAATATTCAAGACGAGTTAAACGTAAACTATCACGGGGATGGATAGTGTAAGTTCCTATTGCTAAATTTGTTGTCCTTGAATATTTTTGTTTCGCTTCTTCAAGTGATATAAATTCTACTTTATTTAGATTATTATCTTTATTTTTTAAAAAGTTGATCAAAATTTGTTTAACAAATATTTTCAAATTATTCTTTTCATCAACCAAAGGAGATACGGTAGATGAACCTTGCTTAGTAAACAAAGAACCTATAGCACCAACACCTAAAGTAGTAGTTAAACCAACAGCACCAATAGCACTACCAATAATACTCCCTTTTACTCCAGGGGTATCGCTTCTTAATTCATATTTAGACCAAACTATGTCTGCTAATATTTTTTGCTGTGCAGTTTCAGACAAAAACTTATCAATTGCGTGATTTACAAATGATAGATATTCTTTTTCATTTTCAGTATTATCTTGATTACTTGGATGGATTACTTTAATTATTTTCATTGAGTTATTATAGTCAATAAATTTTACTCATCTAATTTCTTTCTCTTCTGCAAAACCCTCAATATCTCCGCAACTGGGACTTTCTCGTCGTTTATCTTCTCAAATCTGACTCCGCATCTTCTTAGGAACATAAACACAGGATTTAACCTGCCTCTCCTTGTCACAGATTTCGTAATGAAACCAAGTCTCTTGATACACCTTTCCATTTTTCTTGATTTCACGCCAATTAATGTAACCGCTTCCCGTTCCTTTCTTTCTGCGTTTTTTCCTAGGGGTTATTTCATGATCTGTCTTGCACTTTTTTAGTGGTGGAAAGTGAGGAAAGACATAGAGTTTAGAAATAGTCTGCACTCCATCATCCACTTTGACATCAAATTTATCTCCACAATCGCCAACAATCAAACCAGTCAACTGTTGACGATGGGAGTGTTTAATCAGGCAGGGAATAGCAATACTCATAATAATTCCCTCTTTAGCCGTCGCCTCTCTCGTATCTGAAGTTCGGACAGTTCTATCCTGATAATTTGCCCCAATTCATCGGTTATCAGTTCGTAGTCACTATCAATCAACTGAGGAGTAAGCTGCGCTCTAAGAATTGGGTCTTTTAGATAATCATTAATCTCAGCCAGGGACATAGCCGCAATGTTAGTTTTGGGCTTTATTTGCTTTCTTTCCTCGGCTTCAATTTCTGCCTGAGAAACCTGGGGCATAGCCTTGGCAAAACCCTTAATCTTCCTCTGAGCCAGCATTTCCCTAAGATTGGGCTGTTCGCCTTCGCTCCAGGGGTCGGGTGATGGAGGGACTTGTTTATACTTGTTTATACTTGTCGAAGAATGGGAATTAGAGGGACGAAGAGACTGGGAGACAGGGGAAAAGTCTTTACCTTCTAACTGTGGAGATGTAACCGATTTAAGAACAGCTTGAGTAGCACCATTAGCAGCCATAATCTTCTGACCAGCAGCAGCAGCTTCTT
>JBCBEA010000870.1:0-1694 GCA_038529195.1 Cyanobacteria bacterium J06600_6 | reverse complement strand
CCTGACGCCAGGCGTAGTCCCGACATTTATCGTCGGGGTTTGCAAATCCTTGATAATCAGGAAGCACACATTTCTTTCCCAAATTAAATTCCCAACACGCTCTAAGCTATTTGCAGGCGCGTGATTCACAGCTGGTCTGAGAACGAGAATTACAGAATAAATCATGATCTTGTAGCGCTCTCAAGATAAACTGCTATGTCTAAGCCACTCCTATTTGTTGCATTTTTGGTCCCACTACTACTGACTGCTCAATCCTCCATTGTTTTTGAACAAAAGCTGGAGATTCCTAGTGATAGAAGGGGTGACTTTTCCGACCATGCCGTGCTCTTGCCTAACAGTATACCTGGACGCCAGAAGCTGGTTGATATTGATTTTACCACCGCGCCAGACTTAATTCAGTAGGATGAGGAAGATCACTACCTGCTGTACAATGCGCGGACGCTAAAAGAATTAGAAAAACTAGTCGTGAGTTCTGAACTCATACTGTACAGAAACGATTGGAATACTGCTCAGCAAAGATTAAGTCCATTAGAAGAACAACCAGATCTGGAACAGTTTCTGAAAGCAGATGCTAGAATTCAGTCTGAGGCCAGAAGAATCAAAAATTTAGCGGCTGCGTTACGTGCGGAAAACCGGGAAGCAACGGTCCGAAATATCTTCCAATTCGTAATTGACACCTTACAATATGACAACTCCTTGCAGGAACAAAGAAGCGCACTGATGGCTTTGCGCACCGGTAGAGGGGATTGTACGGAATACACGGAGTTGATGATTGCACTTTGCCGTGCGAATGAGATTCCCGCTCGCTATGTTAATGGACATGTGGTGAGCCCTCACTACATGAAAAACCCCAGGCACAATTGGGTGGAGGTTTATTTTGACCAACAGGGCTGGGTGGCCTTTGATCCTACTTTCGCCGATGCTAAGAATGCAGTTACCACCTTTGATAAAATGCTGAATGGATACATTGTAATTTCCTTCGATCGAAGTTCTAGGAGCGGTTGGCGATACGGAGGCTATTCTAATTCGTTTAAGTATCAGTATCGATCTGTCAACCGGCTGGACGAAGCATTAGCGGAAATCAACCAGCTATACGATAACGATAAATTAGAGGCATGCAGGAGTAAAGTGGATTCTTTATTGAATGCGGGGCTTACCGATCACAGGCTGTTCTTGTCTAAGGCCATGGTCAATTTATCCGAGGGGAGTTTGGAGGAGGCCTTACTCAATTTGCAGGGGGCTTTGAGATATGCCTACTTTGCAACAGACAAATTGCCCGTTTATATCAGACTTGCCGCCTATTACTCGTTGATCGGGAATGTAGAATTTGCCACGGAATCTCTACAGAAGGTAATTGATGAAGGTTACCATTTCAAAAGAGATGATTACCGGTTTATGACCGAAAGCGGCTTCTTTAGCGCCATTGCAGATAAGCCATTCTATAAAAGCCTAATTGCCAAGATTAAACCGTTATTTAGTATTGCTACATCCTTAATTGTGGATTATAGTTTTCTAATCGGTCAGTGGACGGAAAACCTGACCCAAGATTGTTCTTTTACCAACAACTTCCTGCTGGATATCGTGCCTGGTTTAACCCAAGACCAGGTAACTGACGAAAAGATCAAATTGATAAAAGTTACTCGTAAAACCTACCATCGCGAACTCTACTTTAATCCCCAAGGCTTATTAATTAG
>JBCBEA010000869.1:0-1711 GCA_038529195.1 Cyanobacteria bacterium J06600_6 | reverse complement strand
ATTCCCTGCAGAAGCATTGTCCGCCAGAATAAAAGAAAACCTTTTGTTTATTGCTAGGTTTCTGGTATTGATGGTGACATCCCCGACATTCCCCGAACCACCATTAAGAACTTGAGCCTGGATATTTGAACCTTCGTTAAGAATAATGCTATCGGTATTATTAACGGTAACGTTTCCAGTATTTCCCGTACCTTCGAGAATCAAGCCAGCGATTGCGCCTCCATTAACAACAATATTGTCAGTGTTAAGAGTAATATCACCGCTGTTTCCTTGAGAATAGCTGTTCGCGGTAATTCGAGCCTGATCGCTAATTTCTAATAGTCGAGTATTAACTGTAATTGCTCCACCGTTACCAACTGCATCACTCGGATTTTCTGTATTTTCTCGTGCTAGGGGAACTGTACCGACATGGTTGTTAATTTCTGTTCCCAAGCCGACTGGGCTAGGATTAGAACCAACTATCTCAACTCAATCAGTGGCATTAATGGTAATATCTCCTGCCTGAGAACCTTCTGCACCTTGTCCCTCAGCAATTCCCGCATAGATCTTACTCCTGCCCGACAGCCTCAAATTTTGGGCGTTAATATCAATTGAACCACCCCACTGCCCCGAACTTCTACCCGACTATCTTCAGCTAAAGAAACATTACTTTTCGCAATACCTTCGGGATAGCTAAGACTACCGTCATCATTAAAACTTACCGTTCCGGCTACAGACAACCCTCCAAGCTCTACTCTTCCCTCGGGAGCGGTAATACCTGCCATATTTTCTATAATTACGTCGCCTCCAACTAAGAAAAAGTTTTGTCCTGGTTCAACTTCTAGTCCAATGCTGGTAATTGCGGTGAAACTTTCGTCTGCAAATTGCCCGCTAAAGCTGCCGTCTAAAATTCTTGTATTTAAACCAAAATTAGCCCGATTGACGATTTCTCCTGGATTATCGCGAAAACCCAGACCAACAGGCGCACTAATGGTTAATAAAGGATTGTCTATCTCGGTAGCGCTGAACTCACCATTTTCAAATAGAACAGTATCAGCAGTAGTGCCATAAAAAGAACCGCCCAAATCTAATCTAGCTTCCGCCCCAAAAACAATACCTGCAGGGTTGATTAGAAATAGACTAGCATTGCCGTTAGCACAAATTAAACCGTCAATGTTAGAAATATTTCCTCCAGTCACTCTGGAAAAGATATTGGCAATATCGCTAGCATTATTAAAGAAGGCTTCATTATTAGCTGGAACAGAAAACTCTTGAAAGCTGTGAAATAGGTTATTACCCCTTGTCTCTCCACCTGTAATATCGGCAATCTCTCCATCTAGATTCACTTGAGTGCTAACCGTACCATCCGGCGTTACCTGAGCGATCACTTTGTCTGGAACGATAATTGTACAACCTAGCGTTGCAAGATATATCGATAAGCTAGCGGAGATCGTCTTCATTGTCAGCAATCAATCGGTAGTGTTTTTAATTATGTCTGTTTTAGACATTAAGAATCCTACCACTATCACGATTCAAATTAACTTAACTCAAGTTTCAGTAAAGAAGGTATTAATTTGGAAGTTTATTGGAAAGCTTAGTCGTTAATCCCTATCAATAGAATTGTGTTGCTAATTTGCTACTGTTTTTTCAAATCCTTGTATGTCTGATACATTTCAGGCAAACGCTTATACATCACAAACAGCTTGCGGTACAGCCGACTAGGAATATGGGG
>JBCBEA010000868.1:0-1714 GCA_038529195.1 Cyanobacteria bacterium J06600_6 | reverse complement strand
CAGTATTTAAACTAAGTAAATATTCACTGAGTCTTTCTACTTACTGCATTCTTGGGATGCACTCTTAACTTTCTAAAAATTCTAGGATATGTTTTTGTCCTCGCCTTCGCAGTTGGGATTACTATAGAGTCGGAAGAAACAGCAGAGAGCATTGGTGAAGTAATTGGTTTAGGCGGTACTGTTGCTTTAGTTGCCGAACAGATTGGCAGTGTTACTCAAGCGAAAAAAAGAAACAAAAATATCTAAAAACTGAATCTTCAAATGTTTACTGGCGATCGCATATTTTTAAACTTTTTGAGAAGGGCGATCGCTTTTTTACGCCTTATTAATTCCCTTCATAACCGCATCGACCAAATCATCAGCAAATTTATCATTTAGAAGCTGATGCTTGAGCAACAAGCGGTAAAACAATGGACTATATAAAGCATCGATCACAACTTCCGCATTTATACCTTCTCTTAATTCTCCCCTCTCTACTCCCCTTTGAAATATACGTTTGGCATCTTCTCGCCTGGGAATCAACCAATTTTCGCGAAATGCAGCAATCAATTCTTCATCTGCCTGTCCACAACCAATAACGCTTGCTAATACTTCTCCTCTGGGACTGTTCATTAGCTTTACTATTTTTTTCATCTGCTCTCTAAAATCCTCAGATACAGACCCCGTATCGGGAAATACTACTTCTGGATTTATCGCTTCTAAAAAAGCATCCATCGCTAGTGCTGCTTTGGTTTTCCAACGTCGATAAATCGTTGGTTTGCCTACTTCTGCTCTCGCTGCCACTCCTTCAATAGTTAAATCCATGAATCCCACCTCAATTAATATTTCATAGGCTGCCTTCAGGATTTTGACTCTAGTTTCAGGCGATCGTGGTCGCCCACGCCTAGATTTGGCAATGATTTTAGCTTTTTTCGTTTTATTGCTTGACATATTTGTTTTATTTTGGGTATATTAATTACGTAGCGTAACGATAACAAACAGGTTAATTCAAATTATGTCACATGACTAGTCATAACCCAAGTAGAACTTCAAGCAGAGCATCCTATAAAGCCCCATCCCGCCATAAGCTATTTTGCTTAACCTGGCTAGCAATTTACCCCTTGATCACGATTATTCTTTATTGGTTTGGCAAACCCCTAAGCTTGTTGCCTTTGCCTCTGCGTACTTTGGTTTTAACAGGTGTCTTAGTCTACTTGATGACTTACTGGGTGATGCCAAGACTGATGAAGTTATTTCTTAACTGGCTTTAATCTCGCTTTTTTTTCACAATATATTTTACTATACGTAACGTAATTACAAAATGAACGCAACACAGTCTCAACAAACACAAAACGAAACTCAAATTCGCAAGTTAACTCAAGCCTGGATCGATATCTGGAGTCCAAAAGAAAAACCTTTTACGGGAAGTGGTTTAGAAAATATCTTTGCTACAGGAGAAAACGAAATCTTAGTCTTTGACAATTTTGATAACGGTGTGGTGGTACTTCACAGCCTAGAGGAATATCTCAATACTTGGATACCAGTAATGCAGAACTTTAATTACTGGGAAATTCAGTTAGAAGATAACCTAACTATCTCAGTTGACGGTAATTTAGCTGTAACTACCTTTTCTTGGGTTGGTGGTGGAAAAACCAAAGAAGGACAAGATTTACGAGTAAGACAGTATGGCACTCACACCTGGAAACATCTTAATGATGAGTGGCGGATCGTACAC
>JBCBEA010000867.1:0-1715 GCA_038529195.1 Cyanobacteria bacterium J06600_6 | reverse complement strand
AAGACCCTTACTCAATTAAGAAATTCTTTTAGCTGACTTTTAACAGCTATCCAAAGAATTAGATAACTGAATTACAAAAGATATCCATCCCTAATTACTTATCATGATTTATGTCTTACTCCATATTTCCTCATGATAAATTCCAGAACATTATGTATTCACAAGCTTATTGAATTCATGGCTGACAATAAACAATGAATATGACCAATTCAGATGCAGAACATGGTGATATAAATAATTTATTTCTTATTCAAGATAAATTATTTATATCTAATTATTTATTTTTCAAGCATAAGCTTGAGACAAAAAAGTGGTAGTGAAAAAAATCTGCAAGACAAGTATTTTGATAAAGATCATACTGCATTTTTGATCAAACTTAATATCTTCTGTACGCAAAAATAATAATATTTTGCAAAATTCGGATTCACAGCACTTCCGTAAATTATAGATAACTTTTCAATTTATTTACGTATCTAGATAGCTAAGATGTCTCAAAAACAGGTGCATAGACTTAAACGCCAGTTTAATATTAATCAACAGTTAAATTCTGCAGCTTACTCTGATTTGGATGCTGATGAGCAGGAAGAGAGATTGAGTATTCTGGACAAAACCACTCCTTTAATACTTACTTATAACGAAAGCTCAAATATAGAGAGAACACTTAAAAAGCTATCTTGGGCAAAAAGAGTAGTAGTAGTTGATAGCTTTAGTGAAGATAAAACTATAGAGATACTCAACGCACATCCATCAGTAGAAATGTTTCAAAGAGAATTTGATACTCATACGAATCAATGGAACTTTGGTTTAAAACAGATAAATAGTGAATGGGTATTGTCTCTTGATTCTGATTATGTTTTAAGCGATGAATTAATTAACGAAATATCTAATATATCCAGCAAAACTTCAATAGATGGTTATTTTGTACCATTTAAATATTGCGTTTTTGGAAAGCCCCTTAAAGGAACAATTCTTCCTCCAAGGCAAGCATTATTTCGCTTGAGTAAATCAATATATGTTGATGACGGACATACTCAGTTATTAGAAGTTGCAGGAAAGTCAGAGCAGTTGAACAAACATATTTTTCATGACGACCGTAAACCTTTAGCTAGATGGCTTTGGGCACAAGATCGCTACATGATTATAGAAGCCAATAAACTAATCCAGACCCCTTCAGTCAAATTGGGTTATGGGGACAAAATACGCAAACAAAAGTTTGCTGCACCGCTAATCATTTTCTTCTACTGCCTGATTTTAAAAGGCGGGGTCTTAGATGGATGGGTAGGGTGGTATTATGCTTTTCAGAGAATGCTAGCTGAAACTCTTTTATCAATTCGCATTATAGAACAAGAAAAAATGCATTAAGCAAAATCAGTTTAGATTAACAATAAGCAGTATTAGTATTGTCAAGTTAACTAACAATATCGTTATCTCTTGCCCCCAGAGCTTTTAGAGTATCTATTTGAGCTAAGTTCAACCCCTTGACATCTTTAATATTTGTTCCTTCTAATAGTCTTTGATTGCGGAAAGTTTGAGCGCAGCGATCTGTAGCTATATTCCAGAGTTTAATACTCTCATCTTGACTACCGCTGGCGATGGTTTGACCGTCGGGACTAAAGGCTACCGACCAAACCCAGCTTGTATGACCGCTAAATGTCTGTAAGCATTCTCCTGTAGTTACCGACCAGAGTTTGACCGTGCGATCGCAACTACCGCTA
>JBCBEA010000866.1:0-1719 GCA_038529195.1 Cyanobacteria bacterium J06600_6 | reverse complement strand
CAGAATAAATTGGGAGCGCCATTTATCAATATACCTACTCCTAATAACTGGTGGCAGTACGGTTTAGCTGCTTTGTTTTATTTCTTAGTAACTGATTTTTTCTACTACTGGTTTCACCGTTGGCAACACAAGAGAGCATTTTTGTGGGAGCAGCATAAGTTTCACCACAGCGAGAAATCTCTTAATGTTACTAGCTCTAGACGAGTTCATTGGCTAGAAGACCCATTTTTACTATTCTTTCTAGCAATACCGATGGGAGTATTATTTAATTTCAGTAGTCTGGCGATCGGAATTTTGGCTTTTATCGAAATCCTTTGGCTACAGTTTATCCATATGAATTTACGTCTAGAAATAGGTTGGTTTTCTCGCGTAGTTACCGCACCCCAATACCATCGCATTCACCATTCTTTTCAAGACGAACATCTTGACAAGAACTTTTCGGCTTTCTTTCCCATCTGGGATATTGTATTTGGAACTTATCACCATCCTCGTAAGAACGAATTTCCAGCAACAGGACTACATACGGGAGAAACCTACAGCAATCTTTGGACAGCTTCGGCATTGCCTTTTAAAGAATGGAGAGGTAGACCATACTTAGGAACTTGGCTGAGAAAAATCAGAATTGTCAAATAAAGCTTAAATTTCTTTCTATTCTTGCAAAGAGATATATCATGACTAATGAGAAAAGTTATAATTAAGTACTCATGACAGTCTTTCAAGTAACGTTTGTAAACGAGGAAAAAGGTTTAAATGAAACTATTGAAATTCCTGATGATGAGTATATTCTTGACGTTGCAGAAGACCAAGGTTTAGATCTGCCTTTTTCCTGCCGTGCGGGGGCTTGTTCTTCTTGCGCTGGAAAAGTTATTAAAGGGCAACTAGATCAGTCAGACCAGTCTTTTTTAGATGACGACCAAATACAGGCGGGATATGCCCTGCTGTGTGTAGCCTATCCTATGTCTGACTGTACAATCGAGACTGATATGGAAGAGGAGCTTTATTGAAGTCACAAAGGCATGGCGCATTTGCGTCTAGTCAGCCATTAGGCTTTATAGCACATGTACTTGTCCCTTAAAGGATATCCCCCTTCGAGGAAATAGCCGTAAATATATCCCCATATAGTTAGAAGTCAGTTGAGATAGATTAGCAATTAGTCTATTTAGATTTCTGGTAAGCTGAATGAATTAGCGAATGAAAAAATCTCTCTACAAAGCTAATAAATCTGGGGCGAACTCGAACGGTTTACCTCTCATATTTATAGATTTTATTGGAAATAGCGATCGCAATGGATAACGGATTAGAAATAGCCATCATTGGTATGGCGGGCAGGTTTCCTGGTGCTAAAAACGTGACGGAATTTTGGCAGAATCTTAAGCAAGGTATAGAGTCTATTCATTTCTATGGTTCGGAGGAGTTACAGGCGTTAGGAGTCGAAAGAGATGCGATCGCTAATCCTAATTTTGTGAATGCAGGGGGGAAATTAGATGACATCGATCTTTTTGCTGCGGATTTCTTTGGTTTTAACCCTAGAGAGGCGGAATTACTAGATCCCCAACACCGTCTTTTTCTGGAAACAGCTTGGACGGCTTTAGAAGATGCTGGCTATGATGGGCAACAGTATCCTGGGGCAGTAGGTGTCTTTGGCGGTGCGGGAATGAACGGCTATATGTTTAATCTCTACCGTAATGCTGGGGTTAGGGAAAATACTAGTAAATATCA
>JBCBEA010000865.1:0-1721 GCA_038529195.1 Cyanobacteria bacterium J06600_6 | reverse complement strand
AATCGGGGCAGCACGAGGTCTTAATCTATAGTCAGAGTAGAATTTTAACTTTTTTGGGAGAGTTTAAATTTAACTAATTCTAGACTGCCTAATAATATGAAATATAAAAAAGAATGCTACATATAGGTTTGGTGAGGCAGAAGGCAGAAGGCACCTCTAAAGGATTAACTCCGCTTCGCTCCGCGTCAGGGCAGAAGAAATTAATCGTTTTTATGTCTTTACCTAATCTGTAGCAAGTAATTAAGTGTTTCATATAACAAAACTAACTGTTAATTATTGAATGATAGAGCGCGATTAATTCTGCGTTTACTCCGTCAATGTCGTAATTTTGTTCGACAATTTTTCTGCCATTTTCTCCCATAGATTGCCATAGTTGAGAATTATCAATTAAATACTGCAATTTATCGGCGATCGCCTGACTGTCTCTTTCCGCTACTAAGCAGCCAGATACGCCATCCTGTACCAATTCAGGAATACCTCCGTGATAGGTAGAGACAACGGGTAAACCCATCGCCATTGCTTCTTTTAGAGTGTTTACAGGTGCATCTTGATTACCATCTTTCGCCGTGACGCAGGGGGCAAGAAAAATATGAGAACGGTCTAGAATGTTGATAATTTCCTCTTGTTGTCGCCACCCCAAGAGGTTCACCTTTGCTTCTAAACCCAAGTCGGTAATTAACTGCTGTAACTCAGGTTTTAAATATCCGTCACCCATGATGTTGTATTCAATCTGGGGATATTTTTTAACCAGTATGCCAACGGCGCGGATACTATACTCAATTCCTTTTTTTTCGATTAAACGCCCCGTTGTCGCCAAACAAATCAAGCCATCATTAGGAAATATACGAGGCTGAAAGATAAACTTATCGCAATCAATCCCAGAACCCACTACAGTTATTTGATCGGGATTACAGCCAATTTTGATGGCGCGATCACGAAAGAAATTGCAGTTCGTGACAAAGAAATCAGCAGTTTGGAATAACTCTTGGTAAATATCTTCTCCCTTCTGTTTGACGTACCAGCTAATATCCCACCCTCGAAAGCCAACTAATAGCGGACCTCGCAACAGGTCTAAAGATCTGATCCCCATAACTCCTGCATCTTCGGGATATTTGCCCTGCATGGCATAGATGCCAAACTGACAGTGAACGATGTCGTATTCTGTCTTGTCTAAAAAAGCGATCGCGCCGTAAAACAGACGCAGAGATAATGCTTGCTTTCCATATCGCCAAAAATTTAAACTTTTGATGACTGCCAAAGGATTTTTAATGCCCCTGATAAACAGCAGTTTGATAGCTTTTAAACATCTCAGCATAAAGTTATCGGGTACAGCAGGAACATAATAAGATTTGGCTACCAAATTGTATTTACTAACAATTGGATGGATTTTTGTTTCTCCTGAATATCCTTCCAAAGCATATATATCTACCTGATGCCCCCGCTCGATTAAGCCTGCTATTTGGTTTAAGATAAATGCCTCAGACAGGACGGGAAATCTGCCGAGGATAAAAGCAATTTTCAGTTGGGACAGATCCCGATTTGCGATTTTCGATAAATCTTGCATACACAAATAATTAAAGACTTTTAGGCGTTGGTCAGTTAGTAATGTCGCACGATAAGTTATTCTTCGTAGCTTTAAGCCGTAAGCTTTAAGCTTTTCAAATCCAAGTTTATTTCTTTAGAGATAAAAAATATACTACTAGCATTACGCATTTACCAAC
>JBCBEA010000864.1:0-1722 GCA_038529195.1 Cyanobacteria bacterium J06600_6 | reverse complement strand
CTTCGTACTGCTTCTGGATTCATAAAACCCAGTACATCGTCGTCGATAAATCTTTCTGGATCGAAGTTTTCATCAATCCAGTTGTTTATAAACTCATCTCCATCCCAATTACGGTTTACAGAATAGCCATTTTGCTGCCAATAGAATCGCAATGCCCAACGTATTGCGTCACTATTAACTACCGAGTGAAGCTTGTTATGCCATCTAGCTTTTTGTAGAAAACTAGTATTTCCTTTACTCTTACCGTGATTGAGCGATGCCGAACCATAGTCAGTAAGAAGAGTACCGAATAAATAATATCTAGACATAGAACCAATAATTTAAAGACATAATTCAAAAATATTTAGCCAAAACCATATTTAGACTTCTAATGGGACTTCTGTTTCTTCTTGAGTTTCAGGAAAAATCTCCAATAATGGTTGTTGGAGTAAAAATAAAATTGCTGCTTGATAGTTGACATTAAGTAATGTTTTCCAAAACACGATTGGTATCTTTTGAAGAGAAAAGCCTCGTGGTTTGTAACTAGCCAAAGCTAATAGTGATAAATTCCTAGTCCTCTTCCAGTTTGCTTCATCAACAATCAATGGCAAAATTTGCTCCCAGCGGTCGTATAGTGAAGAGTTTAAACCTGCTCTTGATAGAAAATCAGCCAAGAAATCTTCCAACGATTCTTGATCGTAACATTGACTCAATTCGCTTCTAATTGCCTGATATTTCTTATCTATTCTTTGGTTGTTTTCGGCTCTATTTCTTTTTTTATTGTAGGTTTTGGCATATATTTTCCTCAACGCTTCGTGAAAGGCGCGAATGAAATCTTGATAGATTTGTAGCTTTGTATCCTGTTCGAGCATGGCGAGTAATCCCCAACGATTAAAAACTAGTTGCTTGTCTAAATCTTCTGATTCCAATGGCTCGGTTTGGTAAAGTCTCTCCCAGAAGTCCCACCACCAAGGGAAGTTCCGTGCTAGGTTCTCGGCGATGATGGCACGGATGGAATTGACTTTGACCGTGAAGCTTTGATTGTCATAAACAAATATTTTGTTGTCGGTAAATCTTTCTGAGACAAATTGATAATCTTTGACTGCTTGAGGCGTAATGGCAAAGTCTTCAATCTCCACGATCATTCTTTGTCGAGATTTCTTGTTAAGCTTTTCATAGAGTAAAACCTGACAGTTTTGTGGTGAAATAATTTTTCTATTTGAAAAGCTGTAGTATTTCAAGGCTGCTTCTGCCAGGTTAATTACAAAGCAATCTTGGTATTGGCGATCTCGCCTGTGCCAGCATAGATTTGCTGCTATTTCAAAGTCAGAGACATCGGGAATAGTTATGGCATATTTGGCTGCCTGTTTCTTATCTCTTTTAGTAAAATTGGAGATCGCGGTAAAATACCGACAGACAATTGGCAAGAACAGTAGCGCAAAAGCGTATTCTGTTTTTTCTTCTATTTTGGTAACTGCCTGTAACTTGGCATGTCGTACTGTCGCACCAGGATACAGCCAACTGACGATTGGAATGTAGCTATCTATCAAATAACCTTCTTCATCGCATAGAGTTTCGGCGAATGTTTGATGCGCGTACCAATTCAATCCCCTGTATTTCAGTTTGATGTTTCCTGCTTCAATAGTCAGTGTTTCTGTACGTGCTGTTTCTTTTTTGTAGAATTTGTTGTGTCTGAGAAAAGTATCGTGAATCGCTCGATGATTATGTATTTGATGAATAAGA
>JBCBEA010000863.1:0-1738 GCA_038529195.1 Cyanobacteria bacterium J06600_6 | reverse complement strand
ATTAAGCATCTTCAAACTAAACGTTTGTTATCGATTCTTGGCGAAATAAACGATATTGAAATAATAATTTTGCAATCCTATGGATTGGATAGACAAAGAAATAGAGATGATAGAGGAAGATTTAAAGAAACACATAAGAGCATATTTCAATATGAATATGTGACCAGCAAATCTTCGCAGGATGAGCGAGAACAAAATGCAATGCTTCAAAATTATAAAGACCATCTAGTCAACATAGGACTGGTAGGTTTGAGCCATCCGTCTAGTAACTCAACGCTTTACTTAACACCTCTTGGCGGTATGTTGCTTAAGAAAATAGGTATAGAAGAAGAACTGGTTACAATTGGAAAGCCAGTAAGTTCGTTATCTGGAATTAATGCAGCAGAAACAAAGTATCAAGAGCTTAAAAAGGAAGTAGATAAAAATAAACCTCCCAAGGTTAATGATCGGAGTTCTCGTAAAACCGAAACACAAGAAGTACGGGAGTTGATGAGAAAGGTTCAAAGAAATGGTTTTAGATAGTGAGCTAAATAACTGACGATCGCCTTACCAAAATCCAGACTGGTAAAGTAACTCTACTCTTTATCCGTGATGATGGCAGTAACGCATTGTGCGATCGCAGCAGCAGGAACATCTTTAATATTGGGAACAGCAGCACCTTTACCTTTAGGTTTGGCTATTCTTGGCTCACAGCTTCCCGATCTGGACACCACTACTTCAACCATTGGTAAAATCTTTTTTCCGATTAGTTCTTGGATAGAGGATCGCTTTCCCCATCGCTCGGTTACCCATTCTCTACTGGCTACGGCGGGAATAACTGTTGTCTCTATTGGCGTTGGTCACTTTGTACTAGGGGATATCAAAGCTGCGATCGCTCTACCATTGGGTCATCTACTAGCTTGTTTCTCCGATACCTTCACTAAAAAAGGAGTACAACTGTTTTATCCTAATCCTGCTTGGGCAATCAGTGTTAGCAATCCAAGACGGAGATTAAAGACTGGTGGGGCTGGTGAATTATGGGTTTTAGCAATGGCGATCGCTCTGTTGACTCTCGGTTACTACTTGGCTAATGGTGGCGGAGTAACAACCAAAGTATCTCAAAGCTTAGGGCTAAAAGATGGCATCGTTCGCATCTACAACCAGAACGCAGCTACCAATCAGGTCTATGCAGATATTAAAGGGGTATGGCGACGCGATCGCACTAGTGCCGACGGTCGATACAGCATATTGGGTAATGAAGGTAAAGAATTTATCGTCAGTGACTCTAAGGGAATCTACAAAACCAACGAACAGATAGTAGTAGAGCGATTAACTACCAATATTGGGGAAGCTGCGGTTACTGAAATTAGAAATCTGACTTTCAATGATGAAGATGCGATCGCCGAACTAGAACAACTACAACGGGCTTATCCTGGGGCTGACATCTACATAAATGGAGAGCTAACGATAGATTTCCCCGAAGATGTCAGGATTCCCATCGAGCCTAATCAAATGGCTACGGCTGTTTTGAGTGGGAACAGGATTAAGTTTAATTATTGTAGTTTGAGTAGGGCGATCGCACTAATGAGAGGGCAGTATGCGATCGGAAGTGTAGAGGTTCGGATTGTACGTTTTCAGACTTAAAATTAAATCTTAAAAATTCATGTATATTGTACTGTTTTGGTGAATTTTTAGTATATATGTTCTAAGAT
Source organism: Cyanobacteria bacterium J06600_6 (assembly GCA_038529195.1). GTDB lineage: Bacteria > Cyanobacteriota > Cyanobacteriia > Cyanobacteriales > Xenococcaceae > Waterburya. The sequence goes on along the minus strand of JBCBEA010000863.1, from coordinate 47 downwards.
TTAAGCCTGGTAAATAATAATTGTCCCCGAAATTAGAAATCATGTCT
>JBCBEA010000862.1:0-1742 GCA_038529195.1 Cyanobacteria bacterium J06600_6 | reverse complement strand
CTAGATCAATACATTACATGATTAAATGAAAAAGCGATATCTATCCATTTCGGAATGAGAAGAAGAAAATTAGGTGGAATCCCTAAAATAAATAATATACCTAATTCGAGTTGCAAATAAGAAGAGTAGCCCTAATTCATGGAGTGAATTTAGCCAAAATTGAAGTATTTTCTGGTTAATTCAGTAGGGTCTACCTGTAAATTTACAAGAGTATAAAAATGAACGGATTAAGGAGTTTTTTCTCACAAAAAAGTCCTCGAAAAAGCGCGATAACGCGTAAATTCGAGGACGAAAAAAAATGTGATGGACAAAACTACCGAATATAATTTGGAATGGCGTTTATTTGAGGATCAAAGTGGACGATCGTTAGATTGGTCAATCTTTGAACAGACTACTTTAGGTAAACTATACTCAACAATACCTTTCCAAGCTCTGGCATCGCTGTTGCCAGCTAAGACGACCAATGTAGGGTCAAAAGCTCGTTTTAGTAATGAAGGCGGCATTGCCCTACAAATCCTGAAGCACTACTATAAGATGAGCGATGAGAAGTTGATAGAACAACTCAATCACAACTGGGTAATGCAATACTTCTGTGGCATACGCCTGTCTATGTCAGAGCAGATCAAAGATAGTGATGTAGTGAGTCGATGGCGGAAATTTATAGGCGAACATCTATCGATAAACTTAGCACAATATGCCCTGGCAAAGGCATGGAAAAAAGATATGACTCAAACGAAGAGTAATCTGAGTGATGCGACCTGCTATGAAAGCTACATTCGTTACCCAACAGATGCCAAGTTGCTCTGGGAGAGTGTGGATTATCTTTGGCGCAATCTACGGCAGTTGTCTCGTTTTTTGAAAGTACCTATGTTTCGCTCCAAATACACAGATGTGCAAAAGGCATACTTGAACTTTAGCAAGAAAAAACGCAAGACTCATAAGCAACGAAAAGCCATCAAAAGAAGATTATTGCATTTGCTCAACAAGCTGCTTGGACAAGCTCCCTTGCTGATCGGAATTTGGAAAAGAAACCCTGTTTTTTCGCATCAAAAGCCTGTAAAAGCTAACTTCTTTGGGCGGCTAAAAACGATTAAGCAAGTGTATGGACAACAAGATATTCTATTCAAAAATCCTACTCAAAGGATGCCTGATCGAATTGTGTCCTTGTTTAAACCTTACCTTCATCCAATTGTGAGAGGAAAGGAAAACAAACGTGTTGAGTTTGGTATGAAGGCTCATGAAATGCAAGTGGATGGTATCAACTTCCTAGAATTTGGAAGCTTCCAAGCCTTCCATGAGGGCAATCGTTTGAAATCTGCCGTCCGATTACATCAAGTTTTCTTTGGGAGCTGTCAACATTTCGGAGGAGATCGAATCTATGCCAATAATCGAAACAGAAAGTACTGCACCAAGCAACAAATCTATACCTGTTTCGCTCCCAAAGGGCGTAAAGCCAAGGATGAAAAGCAGCGTGCCATCTTACGAAAAGAAATCGCTAAACAAAGAGCCACTCAACTAGAAGGCAGTTTTGGAAATAAGAAAAATCATTATCTGCTAGATAAAATCAAAGCCCGTACCGAACCCACTGAGATCGCTTGGATCTTTTTTGGTTCGCTCACCGCTAATGCTGTAGCGATGGTCAAAAAAGCCAAGCCACCGCCTAAGTAGAATCAATTGTTTTGGGGGACTTTTTTGTTGAGATGGACAATGTACCAAATAACTACCCCTATCTTAAGTTCATC
>JBCBEA010000861.1:0-1749 GCA_038529195.1 Cyanobacteria bacterium J06600_6 | reverse complement strand
GCAATGAAAGAAGTTGAGTCTTTCTTTTTAGAAAGCAAAAAAAGGACAGAGTTAATCGTTTCTCCGTTAGCTATTTATCGCGAAACTGCAATCAATATTAAAACATCTAAAACCAAAAATTCTATTTCCTAATATCTAAAGTCACCTCAGCAGTAATCGATCGCTCGTTCTGTCCGAGTATCTTCACCCGTCGTACCTTCCCGCGATAGGGAGAATAAACGCTAGTCAACTGCTCTAGTTCCTCATTAACCTTGTCTAGCTGAGTTTGGATTGAGTTAACCTGCTCCTGCTGCTTCTGCATCAGGGTTTGATAGTCAGATACTTTTAGGCTGTGTTCGTACTGCTGTTTTTGGTAGTTGAGTTTAGCCTCGTCTAATGTTGCGATCGCTTTCTCAACATTAATTGATGCTGCTAGTTCCTGGCGCTTCAAGTCTGCCAATTGCTGAACCTTCTCCGATTCAAATACCTGAACGTGCCAAGGGTCTTTGTGGTAGAACTTTGAGTCAAAATTATTTACCCGCTGCACAATAACATCGAGATTAAACTGAGCCTGTTTGAGATTGACTAACTCTGATTCAAAACTTGGTTCTGGCATCGACTTAAAACTATTTAGTGGCAGCTTCGCCCTCGCGATCGCCTCGGTCAACTTCTGTTTTTTAGCTGATAATTTAGCTCTCTCTGACGAGCGATCGCTAATAATATCCCCAACTTCTACCCTTTGCCCCTCGGTAACTTTGAGATTTGATAGGTCAGTAAGATTCAGAGTTATTTTGTGGCGACTTCGGGAACTGGGAGCAGCAGCGACGGGCTGAGTCTGATAACTAGAGTTTGCCTGAGTCGATTTATCGCTGACAAAAGCAAAAACCCCCAGAGAAATTAGTACCAAGCCAGAGAGACGATAGAAATTAGATTTAGAATTATTCATAGGTTTGGTTTGGGTGAGATGGTTTTAACTTCAATCGTGCCGATGGCGTACTGACCCTTGAGTAAAGCGATCGCAGTATCGATCGGACAATAATTAAACTTCAGACCTGAGCCAATTAATGAGGACTGTTCCATCTGCTTCGGCTGAATTGGTAGCCTGACATCTTCGGGAAAATCAATAGTTAATTGACCACTGACGAACAGGGCAGCATTAGAATCAGAGTTTTTTAGTTCCTCAAGTCTGGCGATCGCATCCTCATCATTAAAAGAAATATTAGTTACTTGGACCCGTGAAGATTCACCAACCTTGGTAGTCAGTCTCTCAACTATTATTTGTTGACCAGTTTTATAAATCCCCTCGCCATCACTGATGATAAATTCCTTACCCTGGTTGTCTAAAACCCAATACCTACCACTAGCGTTAGTCTTATCTCTGTCCCACACGCCTTTAATATCAGCATAGACATGATTCGTGGCTGCGTATTGGTTATAGCCTCGGACAATGCCATCTCTTAGACCGAGATTTTGAGTAACTTTCTGAGTTACCCCGCCACCGTTAGCTAGATGAATTCCTAAAGTTAGTAGGGCGATCGCAATACCTAAAACCCACAGTTCACCAGCCCCACCAGTCTTTAATCTCCGTCTCGGATTCGATACTGATATAGCCCAGACAGGCTCAGGATAAAATAGCTGTACTCCTTGCTTGGTGAAGGTATCAGAGAAACAGGCGAAAAGATGACCTAATGGCAGAGTATCAGAGGCTTTAATACTGCAATGTAGGAAAAAGTAGTTAACACCGAGACTTACCGCAGTAATAGCAACAGT
>JBCBEA010000860.1:0-1752 GCA_038529195.1 Cyanobacteria bacterium J06600_6 | reverse complement strand
TTTTCCTTTCCGTTGTAAAGATACTGATTTTCGGGAGAAGTCGTGGTGGCAAAACTCCCCGAATGACTCATCCCAAATGGATAATAGCCCTGTATTACTTGTACTACATCCTGCCCTGCGATGGGATCAGGATTGACTCTTCCGTCTTTGTCTCCGTCTTGGAAAACGACTCTGACAGCTCACCTTGAGGGCCCCTACCCCAAAGCTTCGCGCATGGTCTGTGAGATTATACTGGTATTGAAACTCCGCTCCATCCCAAGTGGCTCTGCCCTTGGCGTGCTGAAACTGGATGAGTTGCTTGTCTACTTGGGTGGCGTTGCCGTCGGCGTCTTCATACTGGTAAGGACCTACATAGTCGGTGTGTCCTCTTCCCCCTGAGCGTTACCAATTAAAAGTATAATTTTCTTTGGAAATTTTTATCTTTTAAAAAAACTCACAATGAAAAGTAGTAAATTCAGTGAAAAAGAACGCCTAGCAATTGTTGCCAAACAGGACGCTGGTATGAGTGTAGAAGAGATTTGCCGACTGCATCAAATTAGCCCTGCCACCTTTTACAATTGGAAGCGCGAATTAAGCGATTCTCAGGATGAAGAAAAACGTCGGCTCAAACAACTCGAAGCGGAAAATGCGCGTCTGAAGAAGATGTATGCTGAACTCATGATCGATCATAAGATCCTTCAAGAAGGGTACGAAGTAGCAAAAAAGATTTCAGCCCAGTCCAAAAAGAAGCATTGATGGATGCAGTTGGACTTGGGCAAAGTGTGCGGCGTAAGAGTCGCGTGTTAGGACTTCGTCGGCAGAGCTATTACCGTCGTAAGGCTGGCCATCGACCAGAAGAAGAGGACCAGTTTATTGCCGAGTTGTTATGCCAAACTACCCAAAGGTTTATCTCCTGGGGGTTTTGGCTGGTCTTCTACTTTCTGCGCAATCAAGGTTATTCATGGAACCACAAGAAGGTATATCGGATCTGGAAAGAGGAGGGATTGAACCTTCGTAAGGTGGCCAAGAGGCCGAAAATGAAACGGAAATATCAGGCACTAATTGCTCCTGAACAGATCAACGAAGGCTGGGCCATGGACTTTCTGAGCGACTGGGTCGTGGGACAAAATCAACAGCAGGTACGGATTTTTAACCTCGTAGATGAAGCCTCCCGCAAAGCGCTTTGGCTAGAGGGACACCGAAGCATCTCGGCAAAGAAGGTGATCCAGATCCTGGACCAGGCGGTCCAATGGAGGGGGAAACCACGGTATATCCGCTGCGACAATGGCCCCGAATTCATTGCCCATGCACTCCAGCAATGGGCCGATGATCACGGGATTGAATTGAAATTTACCCAGCCTGGAAAGCCCACTCAAAATGGGATTTGCGAAAGACTCAATGGCACCATTCGGAGAGATTGCCTACATTTAGAATGGTTTGCCTCAATCAAGGAACTCAACCAAGCCTTACAAAAGTTTTGGCAGGTCTATAATCAAATACGACCCCACCAAAATCTAGGCTACAAAACCCCAGATCAATTTGAACAAATCAACCAAAAATTCTACTTTAGATCGGTTGCCTAATAGGGGAAGAGGACACAACGAAGTACTAGTACAGGATGCGATTGGTTATAATCTAGCCGTAGATCTTCCTGAATCTGATGCAAGAGCTAAGACATGGGAGTACTACTACAATAACAGTGATTACGGACGAGTCACTTTGAACTCTTCTTGGTATAATGTGTTCATGTCAGCATGGTACAGAAATCCAGGT
>JBCBEA010000859.1:0-1759 GCA_038529195.1 Cyanobacteria bacterium J06600_6 | reverse complement strand
CTTTTCTTCGAAACGGTTTTCAATCTAATGCAGTCAGAACCGCGCTTCCGTGCCGCCTACATCTTCCAACTGGTTGACTGGTCCACCGCCACCGTTGACCTCATCTCTCAATCGTTAATAGATGAAGGCGTCGATCAGACTTTTATCGATCAGTTTGCAGAGTCATTGCTAACAGTAGGACTAATAGATTTTGAAACCGGGCAAGCTCGACCCGCATGGCCCGTGGTGCTGGATTGGATGGGGCGGATACGGTAGGCAAGAATTTTAATTCCCCTACTTGAAAAAGACGCTGTCATCCGGAACAAAAGACTTGTCATCCTGATGATTATGACAAAGTCAAGCATTTTGCCCAGGACTTTTTGTTGATAAGGAACTTTTGTAGTTCAAAGAGCTGATCTTTTTTGACGAGATCAAAAGCAAGCTTGACCATTATATTTCGGATCGAATTTAGGATCCAGAGGTGATGTTTCTTTTCGTGCTCTAGCATGTATTGATAGTACTGGTGAAAGACCATTTTCTTTCGAGTTTGCCTAAGTGCCCCCATTGTTAGATTGGTTTTAATCTGAGTAGCTGCCTTTTTTGAGACCCTTGGTTTTCGTTTAAGCGAAGAGCCGGATTGTTGTTCAAAAGGTGCAATTCCAGCATAAGCGGCGAACTTTTTATAAGACTCAAAGCGTTTAAAGTTGTCGGTGGTAAAAATCAGCTGCCAAGCATTGACCTGTCCGATTCCTGGGATCGAGCATAAGATCTGGAAAACTCGTTTTATCTTCTTGTCCTGCTTACAGAGGGCTTTGAGTTCATTCTCGACTTCTTTGATTAAGCCATTAAAATAGGCTTTCACCTGAGCAAATACCGTCTTGGTTATCATACAGGGAATGGCCTTGTCCATATTCGTGGCGGCATAATTCAAAGTCTGTTGTCTAAGTTTGGTCAGTTGTTTACGCAGTCGGAATAAGTCCCGGATTTGGGCTTCTAGCGCTCCTAAGGGCTGATAAGCCTGAGCTTGGGCCTGCATCAGAAAAGCAAAACGGGCGATCTTCTTTGCATCGGCCTTATCGGTTTTGAGTCGCTCAAAGCTGACTTGGAAATACTTAACGATTAAGCCGTTGACTACCCAAATAAAAAGCCCCGTATGCTGGTAGGCCAGGATCAGCTTCTCGCTGTAAACGCCCGTGTGCTCGAGGCAAACTAATATCTTGTTCGGATCTGATTCGAAAGACAATAAAAATTGATAGAGTGCTTTGAGACCCTTGGCGTTATTAGAATACGTTTTGTGGGCCACTAAATCGCCCTCCAATAAAATCGCGACAGCTAACTCTTTTTTACTAACATCAATTCCACAAACAAGTCTGAATTTTTCCATAATTTTAATCTCAATGATTATCATGTTTTGGAAAGGACTTGATAGACTACCTCCATGCTACTAACCTGGGGGGATAAATGATTATCGAGTCTCCACAAGACAAAGAAGGTCTGCCGTTTTGCATCAGGATATAGGCTCGTAGCCTAGAGCGAAGCTTAGGTTGGACCTTCTTTTTTCTTTCCTTCAGAGCAAACTTATCAACATTTTGATTCGTTCAGTTACTCTTGCAAGTCTAATGGAGCCTTAGCGAAGGATCTTGTAAGGCCTTCTAATCGAACGATTTAGAGTGATGCCAAGATCCTTCGCTTTGCTCAGGATGACAGGCTGTATGGGGAAATATAACACAGCGTGCGGAAAAGGATACCAAGCGAGACAATCAGAATGAAAGTACCCGTT
>JBCBEA010000858.1:0-1769 GCA_038529195.1 Cyanobacteria bacterium J06600_6 | reverse complement strand
GATCGCTATACCAATCAACTAGAATCCGTATCTAATGTGTAACAAAAATAAAAACGCTATCTGTAGTAGTTGACTCAAGCTAATCTTTCTTAACTTGTCACGACTGCTAATTGCCCTGTTGCTTTGGCAAAATCTCTTGCTTGACGAGGATTAATGATTGCCACTAATAACTCTGCTTGAGTTAGTTGAGTTGCTGCATTTAGTTCCATACCCCCTGTCGCTTCAAGTACAATCAACTTCGGTTTAATTTCGCTGAGTATCTTGATTAACTTTCTAATCCCATCCTCATCATTTGTTACTTGGAATAGCTTTTCTGCCGGACGTACATATACGTCTAAATATTTCTGACAGACATCTATTCCAACCCACTGTTGTTGTTCCATTTGTCTTGTTTGAGATATTTGGTTTTTGTCCTTCAAATCTTGACTCTTCCTTGCACAATTCGGGGTAGAAACTCCCCTGGCGATTGTTTGAGCGAAAAGCCGTTGCGGGGGTTTCCCCCGTTGAGGCTATTGAAGCTGTTGAGTTGATGAAATTTGAGAGGATCGTAGAGACCCAGCTTCAGGACGGTTTTGAATAACCAAGGACTAGACGGTCTACTACTTTCTTTAAACTATCAGGATTTAAGATCCTAATTTCAAGATACAAGGATTAGCTCCGCTTCGCTCCGCGTCAGGACAGAGGGCAGAAGAAATTAATCGTCTTTATGTCTTTACTTATCTGTAGCAAGTAACTAAGTATTTCATATAACATTTGTGTTTAGTAGTTTTGAATTGAATTAAAAGAATACAGGTCATTACGCGACTGCAATTTTAGATCGCCGTTTAAGGCTAAACGTTAAGAGCGATCGCTAAAATCATTTGATAAAGCAAAAGATTCTGAGATAGAAGCATCGTTGGATAGGTCGAACATGACCGACATTCTTGCCACTGCTAAACGATGAGCTTTGGGATAAATCTCAGCTAAATAGTTTTGCAAATTCTAGCTAGGCTTTAATTGCAGTATTTTTGGAATGCTTAATTAACTAATTCATCAGTTGCAAATAATTCGTTTGATTCGTTCTTAACTGCTAATTGGGGACGTAGACACCAATAAACTAAAGCGCCAAACAGGGGAATATAGGCGATCGCTTTTAACCAGCCTGCTACTCCACGTCGCTGGAAGTCATCGTTTAAGACAGCAGGAAATAATAGACTGAGAAAACAAAAGTCAATGGTCATAATGTGGACAAACTGAGTGGTTTGCCACTGAGCAAGATAGTCAGACCAGTCTCCCTGAGTGATTCCCCAGCTTAGTAGTCCAATTAAAGCGATAGAGGTGCTAATTGCCATCAGGCGCGAATCTAAGGCTTTTTGGAAGAGACTTTTTTGCCTATTCCAAGTACCGTCAGGTTTACGTAGGGCAAGATAGGGTAATAGTGCAAAAGCTCCTAAACCCATTGAACCAAGAAAGAAAGGATAGGGGGAAACTTGTTCTTCTTTATTTTCAAACAGGATAAAGGCAGCGTAGGTGAGAGGAAAAAGACCCATAATATAAAACACGGCTACCAGCATCGGATTAATGCCTGATATTTGCCCTGTTGACATCTTGGCGATTAGCTCAAAATCCGACTCGATATTCGAGGTAAGAAAATTAGCAGAGGCGATCGCATAAATTGTTAGAGCTAACCAAACTGAACCGAAAAAGAGTTTACGTGCCATTAATCTTTTGTCTTTACACTACTTAATATTTAATAATTTTAGCAATGATAGAGCGCTGGAAGAGAAGCT
>JBCBEA010000857.1:0-1772 GCA_038529195.1 Cyanobacteria bacterium J06600_6 | reverse complement strand
AAAAATACATTAGGAGCCAAGTAGCCTGCATTATTGCTATTCCAAAGTAGCAGATCAGAGAATCAAGAACTAGGAAAAATGAAAAATACATTGAAAATCAGTGGAGAATATCGGGATCATACATGAGTCTTGGGAGAGGAACTCAGAGAATCTCTTGGTCTGCCATTTAACAATTTCTGCCAGAATATCGGGAGCTTCTCGATCGCGAATACCAAGCTGAGAAAAGACGCCATTCAGGCATTCAACGCAGTTGTTCGTAAGAATACCAAATCGGGGATGGATTGCGGCGAATGCGGACCACTTTGCGAATCCAATATTTGACAAATACGCCTGTTGATCTTCTGAAAGCTCATGAAATGTCCTGAAAAAATCGTGTACACGCGTTACACTTGCACAGGCCATCAATAAATTCTTGTTGCGAATACTGATCGGACCGCAATTCGATGACAGATTCCGCAAAAGATGCTGTGAACATATCACCTTTTCAATACGCTTACGAAAGAAACTAGATAGATCGAGGTGTTGTAGCGCCTTCCCACGGTCACATATCATAATCCCCTCAAATTGGTCGCGAAAATCTGGCATCGAAGTGATGACAAAGGATAGAAATTTCTCTATATTGTAGGCATCTTCCTTTTCCACCACCCCAAAAGCGAGAACATAGAAACGCTTGAGAATATCTGAGCCTCCGAGCAGAAGAAGAACTCCACCCCGCGTATGAGGGCCGGTTAGATGACACCCATCTAGGGATATCACAGGAACCAAAGCTCTCCAGACATGGCAACCCAGAGCACAGAACAAACATTGAAAATTTCGGTCTCCAGTTATTAGATTTTCACTCCAATGTACTTTCGTAGGATAGCCTATCTTTTCGCATCTTTCTGCCAATGAAGTTAGATTTTGATAGTTCCAAGAAGAATCACCCAAATTCTCCTTAAACTTCATCAATTTGCATGCTTTGTTACTTGAAATATTTAACCCCTTTTTAGTTAATTCTCTCTTCAAGTCCGCAGGCCTCAATGCTTCATTAATATAGGGTTGAAGCATTTTTAAACCCCCCGTAGACGCTACATTATCACTGTTATGCAACATACTATCACAATCATGGGGACAAAACTTGCGAACTTGCCATCCGTCAGTGTTTCTTCGAGTAAATCGGACTTCGAACGAACAAGGCTTCGAGTCTTCAGGCAAAGTGATGCGTTTCAACGCCCTTGCTGAAAATGGACAGATTGCTATAAATCTATTTGCTTCGCTTCGATCAACCACAAAGGTACGATGGTAATTGAAATGGATTTCTTTTAGCAAATCCTTGAAAACTTCAATGGTCCATTGTTTATGAGGTGCAGGAGGTGGACACCCAACGTACATCAATGCTGCTTCGTCCGAGCTGAGATTCTCCATTTGACAGTGTACTTGCGCGCCAAATTTTGTTCATGAAAGTAGAGCTAAAACAAGCAAATTATCAGCAATGATGGAAACGTATTCAACATAATTTTATACTTAAATTGGTGAATTTTGCGGTAAGTTTTTGGTAGTGTAGACTCACATGCATTTGCACTCGAGGCAAGATTTTCAGGTGTGCGCATGACTTTGCTGGGATTTCTTAAATCCACTTGAATACACATATTTCAGCGAATATTTGTCCGGTCCCGGGAAAAATCAATTGGGCGATTTCTCATGTTCTGGCATGTGTCTGGGTGTAAGAGGGGGCCTGGGTTGATAGAAACCATCAGATTACTTAAAGTATTTTAAATTTTGTTTAACGTTAT
>JBCBEA010000856.1:0-1772 GCA_038529195.1 Cyanobacteria bacterium J06600_6 | reverse complement strand
CTATAATTTGCCCTTGTAATAGTTCCAGAATTACCGTCGAGAAATACACCTCTAGCGTCACTTCCATTAATTTTTTTGCGGGAAAGACGATTTATTTCTGTATTAATTTCTTGCTGATATGCATTATATTCTTTTAGATACTCTGCTACTTTTAGGGGAATATTGCCATCACTATAAAGGTCATTAGTTGCCATCAGATCTACTAAACGCCTACAGCGAGACCTTTCTGCATACTCGATCGCCCTTTCTACAGCACCTTGATTAATAAAAGATTGAATAATCTTGTTATATACAGAAATGGCTTCAGAAATAATTTCTTGGCGACGGCTATCATCAGATGAGATTAACCGACCATTTTCAATAGCCTCTATCGCAATAGAGAATCCTTCAATTGCTAGTTCCCAGTCTCCTTGTATAAAAGCTAAAGAACCGAGATTATTTGCAATTGTCAGACATTTAAAAGGATTAGCTTGGGGAGTTTCAACTGTTAGTGCTGCTTTATAATATTCAGCTGATTTTTGAATATTTTTTAATCTGTTGCCTAGAATTCTCTCAGCATAAACAACTCCCAGATTTTGCTGAATCAATGCCCACTCATGAGGAAGATGTTCCTTTGAAAATACATCTAATGCTTTTTTGAGAGTAGTAATGCTAGCTTCTAAATTCTTTTCGTAATTGCTATTAGTACTTATTAAAGCAATACCTAAATTAAGATGAGCCATTGCCCATTCTTCGGGAAAATCATCCTTTGTAAGTACTTCAAAAGCTTTGTGGAGAAATTTAATCGCAGTGTTAAATTGACTTTCTTGGTTATCCTCAAGCTTTAAAAGAAACATAGCACCTAAATTAAGATGAGCCATTGCCCATTCTCTTGGATAATCCGCCTTAGTAAAAATTTTCAAAGCTTCATTGGTATAAAAAATGGCATTGTCAATATTTTCTTGTTGATTTCCAGTGACTCTATATAAGAAAATACTGCCCAAACTAAGTTGAACTATTCCCCACTCTCTTGGATTATCATGCTCATTCAAAACTTTTAAAGCAAGATTAAGGCAATGAATTGCAGTTTCGAGATTATCTTTGCGATCTCCTTCTATCCTAAATACGTGTGCACTACCTAAAGCTTGTAAAGATACTGCCCGATCTTCTGGATTAATCTCTTCACTTATAACTTGTAAAGTAGTATTGCAATAATGGATTGCAGTTTCGAGATTATCCTTGCGATCTCCTTCTATCCTTTCTAGGTAAGCTTCCGCAAGACCACATAAAACGAAAAACCAATCTTTTGGATTGTCATTTTTATTTAAGATTTCTAATGATTCAAAAAAGTAATTGATAGCAGTTTCAATATTATCTTTGCGATCTCCATCTATTCTTAATAAGTAAGCATATCCTAACTTTAAATTTGTAAAAGCCCATTTTGTAGGGAAATTAGATTTACGATATACTCTTAAAATTTCTGAATAAAGAGAAATAGCCTTTTCAAGGCTATCTTTACTTTTACTTCTATTTTCTAGATAATTATTTAGATAAATTCCTGCTAAATCCTGCATAAGAGACGCCCAATTACTAGGATAATTTGACTCGGTATATACTTCAAAAGCAGCAATATAGTGATTAATAGCTGTATCTAAATATTCTATTTTTTCTTCATTAATGTTAATTTTTGCTAGTTTTTCATAAACATCACCCAAGCACTTTTGGATTAAAGCCCACTCTTCTGGGGAATCTTCCTTTGTGTTGACTCGCAATGCAGCTTTATGGTAAAAAAT
>JBCBEA010000855.1:0-1782 GCA_038529195.1 Cyanobacteria bacterium J06600_6 | reverse complement strand
CAAGATTAGCATTATTGCCGTTTTTGTAAACTAATTAGTAAATTTTTAGGCTGTTGTTTGGCGATCGCCAGTCGAGCAATTTTTGATTAGTTTCTGTCACTGTTACCAACAATTAATTACTCAGAAAGACAAGACTTATTATTTCGCCTTAAGTTCCCCACCCCCAAAATTATTTGTGCCTAACTAGGTTGAACCATTAAAGTTAAATACTTGATAAAAATACCTCAAACTCAATCATTCTAAGGGTTTAAGTTTTTAAGTTAGCTAAAATCCTCTGTCTGACTTCTTGGTATGCAGATTCTACCCGTCCCAAATCTTTACGAAAACGGTCTTTATCCATAACTCTTGCCTGGGGATCTTCTGACTGACTATCCCAGAGACGACAGGTATCGGGACTAATCTCGTCGGCTAAAAGCAGATTGTTTTGGCGATCAATGCCAAATTCTAACTTGAAGTCTACCAATGTAATCTGACATTCTTGAAAGAAACTTTGGAGATTTTGATTGATTTCTCTCGCTACTTTTTCTATCTCTGCTAACCTTGTCTCACTGACTAAATTCAATAGAGAAATGCGATCGCGAGTCAGTAGCGGATCCCCTAATTCATCACTTTTGTAATAGTATTCCACCAAGGGGCGATCTAAGACTTTGCCTTCAGTTAACCCTGTTTGACGGCAAAGACTGCCCGCAGCAATATTTCTTACCACTACCTCTACCGGCACAATGGTTACTGCCTTGACTAGCATGGTATTTGGTTCAGGACAGTCTATATAGTGAGTGGCAATTCCTTTTTTATCCAGCCAGTCATACAATGCTGCCGTGATCTGACAATTGACTTCCCCTTTTCCCTGAATCTGTCCGCGCTTTTGAGCATTAAATGCCGTGGCATCATCTTTATAGACGGTTAGCAGAATGTCTGGGTCTTCTGTGGTGTAAAGGATCTTCGCTTTTCCTTCGTATATCTTTTGCGCTTGTGACATTAGAGCTTGGTATCTATAATTTCAGTAGTTTGTAAACAGTCGCCAAAATTAAGTTAAGAATAGGTTAACAATATTCAAATATCTTGTTAGTATGAAAATATAAAACCCTGTTTATACTACCGCCTGAGCGTATTATTTTCGCAAACCGAGATTATCTGATGTCTTTGAGACTGGTAATTGTGAAAAAATATTAAGCGTTAACTAGGCACAATATAAAGCTGATATTAATTGGTTTCTTAAAGTACATCCTCGAACTATGGCAACTAATAAAAATGATTTTCTTCATCCCAGGCATTCATATCGGGGTAGAGTTAAGCCAGAAAACCTTATTTTCAATTCTAATTTACAAGAATTTGCTCAAAAAATTAGCTACATTTGCAATTTAGAAACTGGCGGAAGACTACCGCCTGATGAGGCTTATAGGCAGATTAAGTCTTTGTGGAAAGAACTAAAAAAAAGCAAAAAAGAGTTAGGAATTGGGCGTAATAGTCGCCAGTAACCAACAAACAGCTTCTTAATACTTAATTTTTCAAATTAGAATAGTGGCTGCTATAACTAATAAGATTATTAATTATGGCTGATTATGTCTCGTTCTAAAGCCCTGCAATCCTATATTCTAATCCGCCTGCTTTTAGCGCCCCTAATGCTATTAACAATCGCCACGATTGTATTTTTGCTGTTACGTGCAACTCCAGGAGACCCAGCCGATGCAATATTGGGTACGAGAGCGCCTGAAGCAGCTAAAGAAGCCTTGCGGATGCAGTTGGGTTTGACCAATCCTCTCTGGCAACAGTATTTAGACT
>JBCBEA010000854.1:0-1787 GCA_038529195.1 Cyanobacteria bacterium J06600_6 | reverse complement strand
AATTCCTAATTCCTTCCATGCTGTTTTACTAACAATATTTGCAATATCTATTGACCTCTAAAACAAAAATCGAGACTCGATAAACTTGAGAAAAAGCTCTTGTCTAGTATGATCGCTTACCTCATTACCATCACGTTTTAATCGAATAAATTGAGCAAACCAGATTAACTATCAAGTAATTCGCTGACGGTAACAATACGATAGCCCCTTTGCCTGAGGTCTTTCAGAATATCTTTCAAGGCGATCGCCGTATTGTTTGCAACCCTCAAAGAATGTGCATGAAAGACTAAAATTGCTCCAGGAAACACCATTTGTTTGGTATACATTGCCGTTAGCCAAGGATTATTAGTTAGTTCAAAAGTATCGAAGGGAATCATCGAAGCGAGAACTAATTGTAGATCGTAATTATCTTCGGCGGTTAGATCGGCGATCGCTTTTAACATGGTCTGATTATAAAATCCTCTACCTGGACGATACCAGCGAATATCCTGACTTCCTGTCAGCTTTAACAGTAGTTCGTGTGCTTCTTTTAGCTGATCGGCAAACTGTTGGGGAGATAATAAGGCGTGGGTTTCGTCAATTGCCCCATGATTACCAATTTCGTGACCCTGAGCCATAATTTCGGGGATAATCTGAGAATTTGGAGTTAAATGACTGCTAATGATAAAAAAAGTGGCTCTAGCTGGCTCTAGATGGCTATATTCCTGATTGTGATCGGCGATCGCCTGCAATACTAGTTTTGTCCCATCATCTTCTTCATCTTCAAGACAGGGTGCATCATCAATCGTCAAGGCTACAACTTTCTCTGTGGTTGGCTGATAAAAAATCGCGTCAGGAAATAGCTGCGCGACACCGTTGACTAATTCCTGAGATAAATTTTTCACCGTGTTGTTTATTTCTGCGATAGGTTGAATGCGTATACAGATAAGTTACTAGTTCTAGGTTCTAGGGTAAAGATGGACTACCTCGAATTTTAGTTTTCTATCCAGGTACGACTTAACCGTCATTTGCCGACATTACTTATTCGCCTTAACCAATTCATAAATCAAGCCTACCTTTGTCTTAATTCACATCCTAGAGAATGTTGAGTTAGTGCAGTTCAAGGGATCTAAGATTGACTACTACTAAAGCGGTTGAGGTTACCAATTTAAGCAAAAGTTTTAAAGGAAAGCTCGCTCTATGTGAAGTTGGCTTTACAGCTAATGAGGGTGAAATGCTAGCCTTAGTTGGCGCTTCTGGTTCAGGTAAATCGACATTGCTGCGAAATATCAACGGTTTGCATCTTGCGGACAACGGTACAGTCAGTATCTTTGATGCACCGCTTCAGAGTCAGGGAAAATACCATTCGCGCATCCGTCGTATACGGAGTCAGATTGGGTTTATCTTTCAGCAGTTTAATTTGGTTAGCCGTTTAACTGTTTTAGAAAATGTCTTAATTGGTAATTTATCGCAGATATCTTTATCAAAATCGCTCTTGCGTCAATTTTCCAAGTCGGAAAAAACCCAGGCATTAGCAGCCTTAGAGCGAGTTGGCATTCTCGAACAGGCATACCAGCGTGCTTCTACCCTCTCTGGAGGACAACAGCAGCGAGTTGCGATCGCTCGTTGTTTGGTGCAGGGAGCAAAAATTATTTTAGCTGATGAACCCATCGCCTCTCTAGATCCCGAATCAGCTAGAAAGGTGATGGAACTGCTTTGTCAGCTTAATGATGAAGGCATTACCGTGATTACCTCCTTGCATCAGGTGCAGATGGTGCGACGCTATTTTAAACGAGCGATCGCTCTAC
>JBCBEA010000853.1:0-1789 GCA_038529195.1 Cyanobacteria bacterium J06600_6 | reverse complement strand
ACTAATAAGACATCTAACAAAGCATCAAGCTATGTTTACAAGCTTATTGAAAATTAATAATTATCGGGGAGACACCTCTCTCTGGTAGACTTTGGACTTGAGAGAGCATCGCTTTATAAAAATTTAACAATAAGTAAATAGGGAGGAAAACCTTGCTGGAGACAACCCTCGGTTTAGAAATTATTGAGGTAGTAGAACAAGCTGCCATTGCCTCTGCCAAGTGGATGGGTAAGGGAGAAAAGGATACTGCTGATGAAGTAGCAGTAGAAGCAATGCGCGAGCGCATGAACAAAATCAACATGCGCGGTCGAATTGTAATTGGAGAAGGAGAGCGCGATGATGCTCCCATGCTTTACATCGGTGAAGAGGTAGGTATCTGTACTCGCCCCGATGCAAAAAACTTCTGTAATCCTGATGAGCTAATCGAGATTGACATTGCAGTTGATCCTTGCGAAGGAACTAACCTAGTCGCATACGGGCAAAATGGTTCAATGGCAGTACTAGCAATCTCCGAAAAAGGCGGATTGTTTGCTGCTCCTGATTTCTACATGCGGAAACTAGCTGCTCCTCCAGCAGCGAGAGGTCACGTAGACATTAACAAAACACCAACTGAAAACTTACAGATTCTTTCTGAATGCCTAAATCGTTCGATTGAAGATTTAGTAGTGGTTGTCATGGATCGTTCTCGCCATGATGGATTGATCAAAGAGATTAGAGATGCAGGTGCACGAGTTAGATTAATTGCCGATGGTGATGTATCTGCTGCTATTTCCTGTGCTTTTTCTGGTTCTAATATTCATGCCTTAATGGGTATCGGTGCTGCACCTGAAGGTGTTATTTCTGCTGCTGCTATGCGCTGTTTGGGTGGACACTTCCAGGGACAGTTGATCTACGATCCTGCGGTAGTTAAAACTGGCTTAATTGGTGAAAGTAAAGAAAGCAATCTAGAAAGATTGAGTTCTATGGGCATTAACGATCCAGACAAAGTTTATAGTGCAGAAGAACTGGCTAACGGTGAAACAGTTCTGTTTGCTGCTTGTGGTATTACCCCTGGTACATTGATGAATGGCGTACGCTTCTTCAAAGATGGTGCAAGAACTCAAAGTCTGGTTATTTCTTCCCAGTCTAAAACTGCTCGTTTTGTAGATACAGTACACATGCTCAACCAGCCAAAATCTTTGCAGTTGAGATAGAAGACCAAGGTTGATTTTTAATCGCCTTATTTAGCCAGGGAGAGATATATAGCTAAAGATATGTAAACCCTGGTTAAGTAAGCGCATAATTGACGCTGTAAAACGGTATAAATTGATAAGGTGAAAGGCAACTAGTAAGGAGTTAATCTTCTACTGTTGCTTTTTTATTACCTGCATTTCCGTATAAGAAACTTGATTAATAAAAAATCGTTAAAGATAAATACTATTTTGCTTTGATTGTCGCACTCAAAACAAAATTGAAGCAAAATTTGCAAAAAACATAATGAACATTGTAGTTGTTGGTTTAAGTCACAAAACAGCTTCGGTGGATGTTCGTGAGAAACTCAGCATTCCCGAAGCTCAAATCGAAGAAGCGATCGCCACTCTGAAAAGCTATCCTCACATTCAGGAAATAGCGATCATGAGTACCTGTAATCGACTAGAAATATACGGGGTGGCAACAGATATCGAACAGGGAGTCAGAGAAATTAGCCAGTTTCTCGCTGATAAGGCAAAGCTGCCCTTAAGTCATTTACGCCCCAATCTTTTCATGCTTCTAAGAGAAGATGCTTTACGCCATCTCATGCGCGTGTCTT
>JBCBEA010000852.1:0-1797 GCA_038529195.1 Cyanobacteria bacterium J06600_6 | reverse complement strand
ATAAAACAGCAGTTAACTTTCTCGGCTCTATTTATCTTGCTTCTTCTGTCGTCTGGCTTAATTGATGACACGCCCTAATTAAAACGACTATATTAATTAGCATGCCAGACGTCTGGTGTTGCCATCAATAGTTATTCGCTAACTAGCTCAAAACCAAAGTCAGAACCGCTAGGGGATGCTACTCCGCCACGAGTAGCTTTTACTAGTACAGGCTCACCACTACGTTCTCCTGAGCTGAATTGAAGCGCCTGTCCTGAAGTTTCGTTGGCAGGTACGTTAATTTGCTTTAGCTTACTGAATACAGCAGCTCGATCTGAATTAGCATCGAAAGTTTTAATTAGAGCCTGGGTGGCATCATAGCTCATAGCAGTACGCCAGTTAACCGTCCCACCCCACTGTTTTTCGCAGCTCGAAGTAAAATTTTGCGATCGCGGTGATTTGGCAAACCAGGGTACGGCTAAGGTCAGATTTTCTACCGCTTCGCCTCCTGCGGTCAGAATCTTGCCCTGATAGAGAGCATCCCCTCCCAACAGTTTTAGCCTTTGGTCTGGAGGTAGAGAGTAATTAGCCCGTGCCAATTCGGTAGCCACAGAAACGTATTTGGTACTAGGAAAAAGTAAGGCTGCTTGGGCTTGATCTTGAAAGACGCTGCTAGATACTTCAATCCCTGGGTTGAAGTTAGGATTGGAATCGCTAATATCTACTTTTTTGGTGATTGTGCCAGCAAAGCTACTTTCAAAAGCACTAGTTAAGCTGTTGCTGTAGGAACTGTCAGAAGTATAAAAAACTACTACCCTCGAAAGGTTAAGGGAATTTTGCACATATTGCGCTAACTTTTCCCCCGTAGCGCTATCTGAAGGTAGAGTGCGATAAAAAGAGCGATCTTTTAAATCATTACTGGAGCTAGTGGGGGAAACAACAGCCAGACCCGACTGCACATATACTGACAATCCTGCTTTGGTGGCACTGCTAGAGTTGTGACCAATAACGCCCAAAATAGACTCATCATCCATTAATTGTCGAGCTACCTGAATCGCATTATCCGCGCGATTTCCGTCGTTGGCAATCACAATTTCTAACAGTCTGCCTCCTACTCCCCCGTTGGTATTAAACTGCTGCTGTGCTTGGGCAATACCTCTGAGAATTTGTTTGGCAGAGTCCATGTTATTTTCTACGGGTACTACCGCAGCTAAAGTCAGAGGATTCCCCTGTTGGCGAGCCTTGGCATTGTTATAGAGAATAACTACTTCTGGGTCGTTGCGATTAGCGTTTTTAGCTCTTTGAAAGGCGCTAACTGCTGCGCCATAATCTTCCTGTCGAAAAGCTTTAATGCCCTTGTCACGATTGGGATTACTCTCCCCTGAGAAAAGAGTGCGCTGTCCCTTGGTAAATCTATCCGGCTGCCAACTATAGTCTAAAGGAGACGGATTGCTATTGGCATCATTGATGTTGCTAGTATCTATTGGCTGATTTTGCTGGGTTTGAGAATTATCAGTGATAGTTTTGGGACGCGAAAACCACCAGATTCCTAAACCACCCAATAACATTAGAGCGATCGCACCGGCAATTACGCCGAGGGGTAACGCTGGTTTATTTTTTGATTTCGCACTCTTGCTATTCTGTCCGCAAATATCGCAGTTTTGCCCAGCTTCTACTTCATATTCTGGATGAGGATCTTCTTTTGTACCTTTGCAAATCCAATATCCTTCTGAGGAGTTAGTCATAATTTTTAATAGTTTTTCAAATATATGCGATCGTTTTTGTTTTCGGACTCTCGAAAGAATAACTTAGAGAGTC
>JBCBEA010000851.1:0-1798 GCA_038529195.1 Cyanobacteria bacterium J06600_6 | reverse complement strand
CCATAAACGAATAGCAGATACAGTGAAAAAATTGAGGCGATAATTATTTTTAGCAAATTTAGATCTAACTGTCTGACTGTGACCTCTAGTCCTCTTGTCATTAATAAGAGTAAAGTAATCATCAAACTTAAGATCAGTAAATTTATTATGAATTTTAAACATCGATATTAGCTGGTACCGAATTCTCCGAGCCTCCAACGAATGCAGATGAAGGACCTCGAGCTGCTCACGATAGGAGAGATGCCGGATACTAGGTATCATACGACACATACGTTTCTGCACTCTTTCAATTTTATCAGTGTACGTTTTTGTTTATGGATTCCAAATAATAGAAGCGTATTCAAGAATAGGGCGCACAAACGACTTATAAAGGCGGACAATGGATTTTGGAGACTTAAGATGGAAAAGCTTATAAACCAGACCCAGCCTCCGAAAAGCTCTGCTCACAATATCGTCCATATAAACATTGAAGGAGAGAGGGCTACACACAATAACACCAAGATCTTTGAAATACGTTTTATTGGGTATCGATTCACCTCTGATATTATAATTCAAGTCAGTTTGGTTCCCAAAGGGCAGACCAAAAGAAACAGTAAAACATTTTTGGATATTGAAAGACATGCCCGATTGATTAGCCCAGTCCGCAAGACTATTGATGTCAAATTGGATTTTATCACGAAGAGCTGTTACGTCGGCTACATTTTTAGAAGAAGTGAGAAAAATTCTTAGATCATCAGCATATTTAATTATACTACAGTACTTAAGGCAGCTGTCGAGAGAATCGACGAATATATTGAAAAGAGTGGGGCCAAGTACTGAGCCTTGAATAACACCACTTGTAACTGGAAGGAGACGAGAGAAAGATTCACCAACTCTAACCTTCTGATAACGAGCACTCAAAAAATCTTCGATCCATTCTAAAGCGCTGCCACGTATACCAATATCGCTTAGTCGGGAGATGAGCACGGTGTGCGGAACAGTATCGAACGCTTTAGAGAAATCGAAGAACACAACTTCAACCGTCAAATTGTTGTCAAGAGATTGTGTGATATTGTCATAGAACTGTAGTAAAGCTGTATCAGTTGATCTACCATTACTAAAACCGTGTTGCGTACTCGCAATCAAACAGTTTTCAGCCAGGAAATATTTTATTTTAAAATTTATGATACGCTCAAGAACGCGAGAGCAGCAACTAGTAACGCTGATTGGGCGATAATTGTGAACAAAAGATTTGCAACCACTTTTGTATAAAGGGGTGACCATTGCTATTTTCCATAGTGAGGGAACACGACATAATTCTAAGGAGAGATTGAAAATATGAAAGAGGTAAGTAGCCAAAATGACCCCTCCCCGTTTTAGCACATAATAAGAAAGGCCATCTGCGTCTGTGGAAGTCTTAGGTGGCAACCTCTTCAAAATATTGGCAACTTCATCGATGGACAGATCAAAAGAACTGACAACGGCAATGTTGTCCTTAGTGACATTGCTCGTACTTCGTGGAAAATTGGTTTTTGATTCACAAATAAAGATAGAAGAGAAATATTTATTAAAAATATTAGAGATACTTTGATTATCATTAAACTCTTTACCTGAATCTAACATAGACCTAATACCAGTATGACGCGATAGACGACGATTAATGTACGACCAAAATGTTTTCGGGTTGGGGTTGTTAATAACATGATCTTCCTGCGCAACCAAACTCTTAGAGAGTTCAATATTGGCAATCATAGCGGATCTCTCATAGGCCAACTTGTTAACGAAGCAAGGATTATTCATCAATTCATGAAAGCAGCGT
>JBCBEA010000850.1:0-1799 GCA_038529195.1 Cyanobacteria bacterium J06600_6 | reverse complement strand
GATAAAAAACGGTATATTTTTTATAATGTCAATTAATGTCAAATAAGTAACTTCTAATTATTTGACTCAAACAATTAAGTAAAACTAAATTATGAGTGAAGCTGCTACAGCGCCGTTAACAGGCAAGGCACTGCTACAAAAAGTAAAAGAGTTATCCCACTTACCAAGACGCGAAACCGCTAAAAAATGTGGATATTTTACAATTACTAAAGACAAGCAAACGCGCGTAAACCTAACAGATTTTTACGATGCAGTGCTTGCAGCAAAGGGAGTTCCCCTAGATCCAGAAGGAGCTAAAGATGGTCGTGGGCGTGAACCTACTTACAGAGTTAGCGTTCACAAAAACGGTCAAATTGTGATTGGTTCTACCTACACTCAAGCTATGGGATTGAAGGAAGGAGATAAGTTTGAAATCAAGCTCGGATACAAACATATTCACCTCAAGCAGATAGATGCTGAAGAAAATGGTGCAGCAGATAATTAACTATTTTGCATCACATTTTTAGCGATATACTTGGCTGGTTAAATCTAAACGGTGTGATTTTATCTGGCTTAACTGATTTGCCAGACACATCATGGTTTGATGTTTTTAGTTTTCTAGGGTTCTGGGCTATTGTTTGGTTGCCAATCGCCTTTTTGGTATCTCGACTAATCAACTGGCAGCCGAAAGAACCTTTAACACCACAGCAAAAACTGGTTCTGTTAGCCTCTCTTTATGTTCTTGCTCCGGGAATAATTGCTGCCAAAATAAAGGCTGAATCTATCTCGATTAGCGATCTTGGCTTAAGTCTAATTCCTGGGAGTCTATGGTATGTATTATTAGGATTGGGCGTGAGCCTAGCTAGTCTAATTCTAATTTTTAGTTTGGAATCTATCAGCAGTTTAGTTATTTGGCATTGGCAAAACGCTCAGAAAATGTTGACGTTATTAGTGCCAATTTTAGGTCTAAGTTTACTGATTAGTTTTGTCGAAGAATTAATCTTTCGAGGCTATATTTTTGCTGCGCTATTAAAAGATAACTCACCATTAGTTGCGGCGATCGCATCAAGTTTTATCTTTGCTATTTTGCACCTGGTCTGGGAAAGAAAACAAACTTTCCCGCAACTCCCTGGTTTGTGGCTAATGGGTATGGTACTAGTGATGGCTAGAGTCTTAAGCAATGACACAATCTATTTTAGTCTCGGACTTCATGCGGGCTGGATCTGGGGGTTAACCTGCATTGATTCGGCAGACTTGTTGAGCTATAAGGCTGATAACCACTGGTTTACCGGCATACAGCAACAGCCTTTGGCTGGAATTGCGGGTATTTTATGTATGCTGGGAACTGGTTTAGCAATTTGGCTTGGTAGCGTTCCACTTTTGCCCATAAATTAATCTGTAAATCGGCGTTGCTAATTTAACCCATGACGTACAGTGTGTTGCATGTGGACGAGTCCTTGGTGTTTGCTGTGTTTGCAGCTATCAGCTGTCAGCTTTTTAAGACCACCCGCGAATTAGAAACTTTTACAAATCATCCTCCAAATGTGCAACGCCCATAAATAAATTTAGCGACAATTTAAGGTTAGTCAAAAAATAAATAATCTTATTCATAAAATCAAACCATGTTTAATTTTTCACCTCGGATATACTTTGTTCTGGATTTAGCTGAGGTAAAACAATATTACATGGTTGCTCCACACCCTTCGAGATCTTACCCTTGGTAACTCGATCTACGTCTCCATGAGTAATAAGATTGTCCCGATTGAGTAGACCATAATAAAGCCAGTAAAAGCCCATTTTCTTGGTTTCACTGATTACAT
>JBCBEA010000849.1:0-1800 GCA_038529195.1 Cyanobacteria bacterium J06600_6 | reverse complement strand
TTAACAGGGCGCATTCCCCCACAAGAGATTATTATTGAACGAGCAGAAAGTTTGGAAATTCCTGTGCTTTCAGTTAATACGGATACTTTGACCACGGTAGAAGTGGTAGATAGCGCTTTTGGCAAAGTTCCTCTTCAAGAAGAAATAAAGGTGCGCCAAATTAAACGTTTGATGCAGCAAAATTTTGATTTTGACAGATTATTGAAGTATCTTACTTTAGAAGTAGCGAAATCAGCTTAGTCTCAAGCTAGGATAAAAGTAAAATTTGGTACTTCAATCATGACAATTAATCTTAAAGTTCCCAGTATGGTTTGCGACGGCTGCACCGATACCGTCAAAGAGGCGATTAAAACACACGAACCTGAAGCAAAAGTAGAGATCAGCCTGGAAAGCAAACAGGTCAAAGTAGAGACTAATGCTTCAGAAGAGTCTATTAGGCAAATTATTACGGCTGCGGGACACACGATAGAATAAGGGAAAATCAGATAAAATTTGCGTTCAAAAGCTACGTAGTTTTGCGAAAAACCAATAAAACCTACCTGCTGTTGGTCAAGGTTTAGCTTGGGTCTGACGATTTTAAATAGAGATGTTATTTCGACATCTCTGCTTAAATTTAGCAGTAGCTCAATATTTAATTAAGGGATTTTTAGAAATTTTTAGTCCCCATACTGCTCCCTATTCAGAAGTCAGAGTGCAGCCCTAGAATGGCATAATCACCCAGGCGTCGCGATTTGACTGGTAAGTAATTTTATAGACTCAGCTACTAGCCATACTAAATATAAAATGCCCTAACTTTAATCAGCCAAGGCATTTTTAGCGTTGTGAAAATCTCAATCTCCAAGAGACTTGACGTTTAGGTTTTTGACCAGTCAGGACAGTCATTTCCCTGATAACCACTTGGATGCATGGCACATACTAATAGATTGCCGTTGTAAGCATGTCCATGATAGTTTACACAGTCAACACAGGCAGGATTGCTTTGAGTCGATGGAGTATGGTAATCAACCCGAGTAAAATCATCATCGATAAAATCATCCCAGTCATTAGATAGGGCAGCATCTATCTCGTCAGTAGTAGAAACGATCACCTCAACAAATTCTTGAATAAAAGTATCTACTTCCTGAACCAAATTAATCGGCAGCTGTTCGAGAAAAGAGTCAAGATTTTCTCCTACCTCATCCACTAAAGATTCAGTCGCCTTCCCCACCTCAGCAAAAAATTCTTCCATTTCGGCAGCGGTTTTTTCGACCTGCTTCCACCACTCATCTTGCCAATCATTCATAAATTAACCTTAATTAACAGAATTGCTTAGTCTATTTAGCTGAGACGGGACTACATTTCTTTTTTAAGACGGCGTAACTCTTCCTGAAGCGACTGTACCTGCTGGCGTAAATCATCACTAGCTGCTGAATCTGATTCTGCTTTTGCGGTTTGGGCTGCTGGCGATGCAGTTTCTTCTTCGTCAACAATTTCAATCCGACGGGGTTCTTTATCTCCTGCCGAACTATTAGTGCTTCCTGCAACATTTCCTTGTTGAGCTTGTTCCACTAAATCATCAACAAACTTGCGAGCTTCTTCTGTACTCATCTCTCCCCTTTCCGCCATTTCTTCTGCCAGCTTTTGAGCTTGAATTCTCAGGTCTTTGACAGTGTCATTTGCTTTTTCCTGAGCATAAGAAGCGAAACCAACTCCCATATAAAAAGCTTTTTTAGCAATATCTTCAAAATTAGCCATTAGTCTTTCTGTGAACTCGCTATGGTCTATCCATAGTGTATATCATCTCTAAAATTGACATATTAC
>JBCBEA010000848.1:0-1804 GCA_038529195.1 Cyanobacteria bacterium J06600_6 | reverse complement strand
ATTTTGCTATATTTGTCTGCGTAATCAGCTATAACTTCAAAAAAATGTTCGATCATCTATCCATAGGAGTCAGTAACCTCGATCGCAGTTTGGCTTTTTATGATGCTGTACTCAAACCACTCGGTATAAGTCGTATGTTTGCAATGCAAGATCGACAGATAGCTGCCTATAGCGGTAGCGGTGGAGCTACTTTTTGGCTTTATGGGAGGGATAGTAACAATAATGCTCTTAACGATTTGAAGAATCCCCCCCGATTTCATCTAGCATTTAAAGCTACAAACAGAGAAGCGGTAGATAATTTTCATGCTCAAGCGATCGCCAATCAGGGTAAAGATGATGGTACACCTGGTATCCGCGCTCACTATCATCCTAAATACTACGCTGCCTATGTTTTTGATCCTGATGGTTATAAATTAGAAGCAGTTTGTCATACTTAGAGCCTAGAACTACGAATAGCAACCTTCCGTAAGACATTGCTTAATGACCAACGCCATTTAAGATAGTTCCTGACATAGCTGTCGAAAATGTTCGCCTCTAGCTTCAAAACTAAGATACTGATCGAAACTAGCGCAGGCGGGAGAGAGTAAGATTGTCTTTGCCTGATATTGCTGTGCCAAAGGAACACTTTGAGTTACCGCATTTTCCATCGTCTCAACAATTTTATAATTATGATAGTTGCGATCGCTTAACTTTTGGGCAAAAACTGGTGCAGCCTCGCCAATTAACAGCACAAACACCGCATTTGCTTTAATACTGTCGATCCAGGCTGTATCATCTCCTTCTTTACCCTTACCCCCCGCAATTAAAATAGCTGGTGCAGCAACAGAGTTTAAACCAACTTCCGCAGCATCGTAGTTAGTAGCTTTACTATCGTTGATGAATTTAATTTCTTCATAGGTGCGAATATATTCCAGACGGTGTTTTACCCCTGAGAAGTTGGCGATCGCTTCGGCAATTTTATCCTTGTTAACTCCTGCTAGTTTAGCTGCTGCTACTGCCACTAAAAGATTTTGCAGGTTATGTTCTCCAGGCATCTTAAACGAAGATACGGGAGTAATGCGATCGCCAAACGCGATAATCCAGTCAGACTCAATATACACCTGAACCTCACGGAGATTACCCGCAACGCTCTTACCCTTAACACTAGTCCAGATTAGATCTGAGCCTAAATCTAAAGCAGCAGTTTGCAAAAAGCGATCATCGCCGTTGATGATTTTATGTTTGCAGCGACGAATTAAAGAAGCCTTGATCTGAAAATAATTATCTAACGTATAGTGGCGACTCAAATGATCGGGGGTGAGAGTCGTAAAAATTCCAATCTGTGGTGCTAATTCTGGCGAAGATTCAATTTGATAGCTGCTTAACTCCGCAACAATCCAATCAAAGTTTTTATCCTGCGCCTGAAAACTCTGGAGTGCTAATTCACAGGCTGCATTGCCAATATTGCCGCAGGCAGGAGCATTTAGTCCTGCGTTCTGAAAAATCGCCGCAACTAAAGCCGTCGTTGTTGTTTTGCCATTTGTGCCTGTAATACCGACCCAGGGAATCTGCTGGAGGTAGCGCCAAGCCAGTTCAATTTCGCCAATCGTGGCTATCTTTTGCTGCCTAGCTTTTTCTAAAGCTTCAATATCCCAGGGAACTCCTGGGCTAACAATAATTAGTTCTGGCGTATCTGTTTCAAGAATTCGGCTATTGAGCTTTACCTTAACCCCTTCTTGTTTTAGCTGCTGTTGGGAAGACTGTAACTCGGCTGCGTTCGATCTGGAGGCTATCTGTGATTCGGTTGCTGAATCAACTAATGTTA
>JBCBEA010000847.1:0-1805 GCA_038529195.1 Cyanobacteria bacterium J06600_6 | reverse complement strand
GTTATTATTGGCTTATATGCTTTTTTGCTTTCAATCCTGGTATTGACTGTCGTAGTCAATATACTGCATAAATATCTTTGGGGTTTAAAATCAGATACTAAAGAATTCTCATTATTTATATCCCTAAATAATGACTGAAATTATTCTTGACTATCCAACAAACTGGGAATATTAGATTTTGTTTTATCTATACCTTTTGTACATGCATTTATAGTTTTTTGATACTTAGTATCTTGACTCTCAAGATTTGGATTATCTATTATTTTTAAATCTGATAACCCAGACTGATTGAAACAAAAATAGTCATTTTTAAAATTGTCAATATTTATCTTACTAGATTTCAAATCAGAAATATTAATACTGAATTTATTTGTAACGCAACTTTTTGTTTCTTGCTCTTTGTCATAAAAAAGAATTCTAGATGGGGCTATTTCATTTAATTTAGGTCGTCTCGTACATTGATAATTATTACTTTTGGCTAGAATATTTTCTATACTAAAGTCTGAAATAATGCTATTTTCAGCTTCAGAGAGAACACTAATTATTTCATTTTTACATATTTCACTACCAAGTTTACTGACAGCTTCATCCACACCAACACCTGTATAAGATGTAGTTAGCCAAACACCAATTCTAGATAAATCTAGATCGTCAACATTATTTTCTGGAGCATCAAAAATATAGGCATTGGCAATATCCATTTGCCAACCAACTCTATCTCTACTTAATTCTTCTATTTCCTTAATAACTTCTAGCTCTTTTTCTCTAACAGAACAGTCTTCTATTTCTTCTATTATTAGATCTTCACTGTCACTAATAGTTTTTATAGGTATTTCAGGTTCTCGATCGCAAACTACACTTAAATCATAATATTCTTGCAGTTTTGTAATCATGAGTGGATTTATTTTACCTGCCAACAGAGACGATCTTGCTCCAACGCCAACTCTTGAACCATCAACTTCTTGTCCTTCAACTGTTAGATCTGTATTAGTTACCCCTACAGAAAAAGATAAATTTTGTAAAAAAGCTTCTCCAAAGCCATCGTTCTCAAAATATTTAATAATATTTAAAGTTGGGTGAGAAAACCACCAGTAAGGAGCAAATTCAACTGCATAATTATTGAGAATATCTCCTTGAGAATTTGTTGTAGATTCAAGAGCAGTAAAACCGAATGACTTTGGCGCAGTTGGTTCTGATACTTCAATGGGAGAGACACCCAACAAATTAATTACAGGAGATACTGGTACTTGTAAATCTTTAACTCTTAGTTCTTGGTTCTCTTGAGCTACACTTTTAGTAGTATTTGAGATAATCAATGCTAATAAAGTAAATACATAGATAGTTACTTTCTTATTTTTACTCATTGCTATTTAACCTTCAGGATATTTATTTTTATGCAAATATGACTAAACATATACTTTGATTTATATTTTTCAAATATAAAATCTATACAAGCTTTATTTTTATATTTTTGAATTTTACTCTTGAATAACTACCTGCGAATTTATAGTCTCTTACATCCTGAAAAAAATTGCTTTCTGTCTCTGAGTTCAGAGTAGATGTTAATATAGCAGTTTTAATTGTGCTGGCAATATTTGCTTTATCCATTGTTGCTGAAATTTCAAGTGTTTTTCCTTTTACCACCGATCCTTTTCCAAGATTGATTGGAACTAGACTTGAAAAAGCAACTCTTGTAAATATCCTTTTACTATTTAGTTTTGCTGAAATAATACCTGGTGTAGAATTGCCTATATCAACCAAAAATATTACATCTTCATTATCCAAAACTGTATATTTTCTAATAT
>JBCBEA010000846.1:0-1805 GCA_038529195.1 Cyanobacteria bacterium J06600_6 | reverse complement strand
CAAATTACTCTAATTTTTAATTCACATCAGGCGTAATAAATGAAATAAGACTAACTATTTAGCTGCTCAAGCCTCATAAGTCAGCAAATAAACTACTTCTGAGAGGACAACAGTTTTAGTCTTTAGTGTAGGGAATACCACGATAAGTCAATGCTGATTTTGCATGATTGCGACGATGCGACTCTTTTAAGTGATGTATTTTCCAGGGCTTGCCACGATATGTTCCACCTACTGCTCCTTCCTGGACATCCCATTCTAGATGAGGTGCTTCGTATAACTTGCCTCTAAACTGTAATTTCATGGTTTTACTTGATTACTACTATTGTTACTTAACGACCGAATACTAGTAATTTTGATAGCTATATCCTGTCGTACTAGGCAGATTGTCTAAGTATATTTTGCCTACGTTTTAATATTATATTAAATTTCTGTAGCTTTTGTTACCGTTTAATATAAAGATAGTAATTTTTACGTATCTTTACGGTTATTTCAGTCAATAGCTAAATTGCCAAGTCTATTTGATCATATAGCTCTGGCAATTCTGCATTATTAGTCAAAATTATGTCTGCCAAAGCTAATTTTTGCTCGATAGGCATCTGACTATTTATGCGGGCTTCTGCTTGGTCAGATGTTAAACTGTTGCGCTGCTGTAATCGGCTGGTTTGTATACGACGATCGCAGGTAACAACCCATATTTCCGTGACTAAACTAGTCAAATTTGCTTCAAACAAGAGGGGAATAGATAAAACTATTGCGTTGTCAGTAATATCTTGCAACTCTTGAGTAAAGCGATCGCGCACAAAAGGATGGATCTGATTTTCAAGCCACTGTTTTTCCGCAGCATCATTAAAAATAATTTCTCCTAGTGCCGAGCGATTTAGCTCTCCCGAAGGCAGTTTAATTTTGTCACCATAGCGTTGAAAAATAGTCTGTAAAATGGGCGAATCTTGGCTTACTGCTTCTCTGGCATAAATATCTGCATCTAAAACTGGCAAATTATATTTCTTAGCAAGATAATCAGATACGGTGGTTTTTCCCGTAGCGATTCCGCCCGTTAAGCCAATTAATCGTTTAGCTGAATGCTCCATCTTAAAATTTAGCTGATTGAGTTTATATCAAAAGAAAGTTTTTCGAGCTACGGAAGCTTGATAGACTATTGCCTGATGATTTTATGTTAAGGAGCAAGACTTGTGTTAGATCAGAAAGCAAAGAAAACGATGCTGCGGAAAATTCCTCATGGACTTTATATCTGTGGAGTTAAAGAAGGAGAGGAAATGAACGGTTTTACCGTTAGCTGGTTAATGCAATCATCTTTTGAGCCACCTTTAATAGTTAACTGCGTTAAAAAAGGCACTACCTCCCACGAAATGATTAAAAATACCAAGGTATTTAGCATCAGCTTTCTTGAATCAACTCAAAAAGATCTTGCAGCTTCATTTTTCAAGCCTAAAACTCGCGTTGGTAATAAGTTTGAAGACGTAGAATTCTACGAAGGAGAAGAGACAGGCTGTCCAATTATCAAAGATTCGTTGGGCTATGTCGAATGTAAGGTTGTCGGTACAGTAGAAGAAGGCGATCATACCGTCTATGTCGGTGAGGTAATCGCTTCTGGCATTCACCGTGAGGGCGATCAGCTATTGCTATCTAGTACAGGCTGGGAATACGGCGGTTAGATTTATATTTGGCTTTGAACCGTCGATCTTAGCCTGACTTCTGGTGGGTATTAGGCATTGGTGACAAGTTAAGAAAAAGTACAAGTTGTCAAATGCAGTCAAATTAAGGGGGATGAGAATTTTAAACTAAGT
>JBCBEA010000845.1:0-1805 GCA_038529195.1 Cyanobacteria bacterium J06600_6 | reverse complement strand
TTAATTGCCACTAGCTGTCGTTCCTGACGCTGAAGGTCTTCTAAATGCTGATATTCTTGACTCCAGAGCTTGGGAATCTGTACCGTCGAAGAATAAAGGCAGATACTGGCAGTCATAGTTGCGATCGCCATGGCAAAAGAACCTTTTTGTATCTGAGATAAAGTCTTTAGATTCTTGGGTAAAGTACTAGCAGCACGAAAATCCTTAGACTTAACAACCTTGCTTCGGCTAACCTGAGGCTTGATTATTTCAGGTTGATCTACGGCGGGGCTAACTTGCGGTTGAGTATAGTAGTAATCAGAGTTAAAATCCGGTTGGCGTAAGGCAGACATTTACTAATCTCCTCTTATTAAAAATTAGCTATTGCGCGAATTATAACCCATATTTGAAAAAATGATAAGAGTAGTTTTGAAAAGTAAAATTCAATTGAAAAATAGTAAAAATAGAATTTAAAATAAGAGTTAAAGTCCTGCTTTTTGAAGATTTAAATAATATTAGCAACTAGGTTAAGAAAATTATTATTCTATAATAATCTTCTTAATAGAAATGAATTTTATCAACGATGCAGGTAGTAATTATCGGGGCGGGACCCACCGGTGCCGTATTGTCGCTAATGCTGGCGAGACAGGGCATTCAGGTCAAGCTAATTGAAGCAACCCGCGATTTTAAACGACAGTTTCGGGGCGAAGGGTTAATGCCCAGCGGTTTAGATGCTCTAGAACAGATGAGCTTGTTACCTCTACTAGCCGATTTGCCTCATCAAACTATCGATGCCTGGGATTTTGTCCTCTCTAGTCGCAGACTATTTAAAGTTGTTGAGCCGATTGAAACCCAAGGTAGGCACTGCACCACAGTTTCTCAACCCCATTTACTAGAAGCTATTATTCAGAAAGCCAAAGCTTATCCCCAGTTTGAATTCATGTCAGGGGAAGCGGTACAGGATATTATCTCAACGGATAACCGTATTGCAGGAGTCAAACTAAACTCAACAGAAATCAAAGCCGATCTGGTCATAGCTGCCGATGGGCGCAATTCTCTAATTAGAAAGAAAGCGGGGATCAATTTAACGAAGCTGCATAACAGCATCAATATTCTCTGGTTTAAACTAGATTCGGGAGATTTTCGCCAAACCCCTAACGTTTTCTATTCAGTTATCAAAGATCGAGATGCCTTTGGTTTATTCAGATCCTCTTCGGGTCAATTTCATATTGGCTGGGGACTTCATGCCGACGATAACTACGACTGGCAGGCTGTTGACTGGGCAGACAAACTTGCAGCTACTTCTCCTGACTGGCTTGCAGAACATATTCAGCAACATCGAGACAGTTTAACTCAGCCTCTGCAATTATCTGTGGTGGTCGGCAGATGCGATCGCTGGTCGATTCCTGGCTTGCTACTGCTGGGTGATGCCGTTCATCCCATGTCCCCTATTCGCGCCCAGGGCATCAATATGGCATTTCGTGATGCGATCGTAGCAGCAAACCACCTAGCTCCTATTTTAAGCGAACAAAGAAATCATCAGGAAATAGATCGGGTATTACCTCTAATTAAGCAGGAAAGAGAACCCGAAATTATTCGTATCCAGCAGCTACAGGCTCAAGAAATGGGTCAGGCTGAACTGTTACATAAAAGTGCCTTTGTACGCTGGGGAGCAAGAACTTTTGCCCCAATTATTCGCCCTGGCATTAAATATTCTTGGTTGCGAAGACAAAAACAAATGCGCCAGGGAGTTACGAAAGTTGAGTTACACTAAATCCTGTTTTGAAACAACACTTTAATGTTGAGTAAGTCATATTAATATTGAG
>JBCBEA010000844.1:0-1812 GCA_038529195.1 Cyanobacteria bacterium J06600_6 | reverse complement strand
TTTTTAAAATAGTATTTCGGGTAATCAGACTTGCTGATTTGTCCCCCGTCAATTGGCTTCGATGGAATTACACTAAGGTTGAAATTAACTCAAATCAACTCTTCGTTAACTAAAGGACAAGTAATTTATTATCTAATCTGTGACTTTTTATGTCAGGATTTAACTGCTACGATTTTCTATTTTGCTGTTGAAATTCCCAACTCTCTAATGAGAAAATAATTATTTTTAGTGAGCAGCAAGATACGAAATAATCCGATTTAGCGTTAGATTTTAAGTAAATAGCTAGATAATCTCAAGGAATGCCTTAAGTTACTATCTTAAGATATCATCTTTCCTGGTAAGAGCTAATTTGAAATCGCAAAATGGTTTCCGGTGGTGTTGCACAGAGGTTAAAACATTAAATTTAAATTGCCAGAATTTAACAAGTTTCTGCAAACCCATCGAGGCAAAATCTTGATGGTGACATTTATCGGCATTCAGTTTCCGCTGATAATTTTAATCTGCTCGATCGCACTTTTAGCTCCAGTCCACCCCGAAGGCAGCTTATATAAACTTTCTGGTCTAATTGTTATCAATGCGATCGCCGTTGGTGTAACTTTAACGGCTCTCTATCGGTTGCTGGTACCAATATTATTTTCTGCCGATGTTTTGGGTCAATATTTACAAAATAATCGCATCAATCACCTACCAATAGACTTTAACTGCAACGTTAGTACTTTAGTTACCGATACAGATCAGGCACTACAGCGATTAAATGAGGTAATTCAGCACTTAACTAACTACGACACTTTGACTGGATTACCAAACCGCTCTCTGTTTAAATCTCTTGTCCGGCAGACGATTGAGAGAATCGGTCAAGAACAGCAGTTTGCAATTATTGTTTTGGATCTTAGTGGTCTAAAAGATATCAACAGCACCCTGGGGCGAGAAATTGGCAATATGTTACTGGTCAATATTGCTCAAAGATTGACTACCAGACTGGAGCCTCAAGATATTCTGGCGCGTTTTGGAGGCAGCGATTTTGTAGTTTTACGCAGTGATATTCGCGACCATGATAGCCTAATTGATTTATCGCGCTATCTGCTCGATAGTTTTGCCAAACCTTTTGTAATTAGCGATCGCGCAATTTCTTGTTCGGCTAAAATCGGCATCACTATTTACCCCCTAGATGGTGTAACTGTAGAACAGCTATTGCAAAATGCCGATACTGCAATTTATCAAGCAAATCAGCAAAACTCGAGTGCCTATCAATTTTATTCTCCCTCAATGACTGGTCGGCTAAAACGAACTTTAGCAATCAAGGAAAATCTACGCTACGCCTTAATTAGAAATGAGCTATATCTTCATTATCAGCCTCGAATTGAAATTGCGACAGGTAGACTTGCTGGAGTAGAAGCTTTATTACGCTGGCACAGTCCAGAATTAGGAGCTGTTTCTCCAGAAGAGTTTATTCCCATTGCTGAAGCAACTAATCTAATCGTGCCGATCGGAGAATGGGTGTTACAGAGCGCCTGTGAGCAAAATAAGCAGTGGCAAGAGTTGGGAGTCGATCCTTTTAAAATGTCGGTTAACCTTTCTACTCGCCAATTTAAACAGATTGATTTAATTGAAACCATAGATCGCATTTTAAACAACACAGGTTTGGACTGCTCATATTTAGAATTAGAAGTCACAGAAAGCCTGCTTGTAGAAGATTTTGACGCAGCAATTTCTCTACTAGATCGTATCAAGCGAAGAGAAATTTCTATTGCTTTAGATGATTTTGGCACAGGATATTCATCTCTGAGGTACTTACAGAGACTACCCATCGAC
>JBCBEA010000843.1:0-1815 GCA_038529195.1 Cyanobacteria bacterium J06600_6 | reverse complement strand
AATTAATAAAGATAAACCTTTTTACAACCATGTAGGAGCAGTTTATGTTGAGAAAAACAATTCTAATAAAGAGTCGGAATATGAATTTAGCAGCATTGCCTGTAGAAATGAAAAGAGAACTTCGGGCAAACCAAATAAGCCAACTTTAAAAGATAACGTTCTGATTTGTGGCGTAGGTACTATCAAACTTCCTATTCCTATAGCTTGGTGATTCCTATATAAGTCTTGGCTAGACTACCGAAATAGTTCCCGCTGAAAAGGCTTTAGAATGTGGTCAATCATGGGAAATACTATTTTAATGAAAAAATAATCGCTCTCCAAAAGAGAAATAAAGCGATCGCTAGTTCTGATTTATTTTAACTCTGTTCAGGAAAGCTTATCTCAATATCTTGTCATAAATCCTTTGAGGTTAAGGCTCAAAAACGAGATATCCTAACAGAAAGAACAAGCCAGTGAGTCATAAATTAAAGCGGTGTTAGACCTCAAACTAATTAGAAACAATCCCGAACAGGTTCAAGAATTGATTGATCGCCGTAACGGTAATTACGATCTGCAACCCATCATTAAATTGGATCGTCAGACGCGGGAATTGGAAACTAATCGCAGTCAACTTAGCGCTAGAAGTAATGAAATTGGCAAGTTAATTGGGCAGAAAATTGGTGAGGGGGCAGATCCCAAAGGCGAGGAAATTGCGCAACTTAAGACAGAAGGAAACGAGATTAAGACTAAGCTGAGTGAGCTTGAACCCCAAGAAAAGGAGCTTAAGGCTCAAATTGAGGGACTACTGCTAGAATTGCCCAATTTACCCGATGAATCGACTCCTGTAGGTAAAGGGGAAGAGGAAAATGTGGAGATTAGACGCTGGGGTGATGAATATATTACCAAGAATGAAAATGTCTCTCCTCACTGGGATATTGGCGAAAAACTAGGCATCCTCGATTTTAAAGGTGCGGTAAAAGTCGCTCAAAGTCGCTTCGTTAATTTGGTTGGGGCTGGTGCAGCTTTGGAACGGGCTTTAATTAGCTTTATGTTAGATACTCAGATTGAGGCGGGTTATCTAGAAGTAATGCCTCCTGTATTGGTTAACAGTAGCTCTCTTCAGGGGACAAGTCAGCTACCAAAATTTGCCGAAGACAGTTTTAAATGTAGCAATGACGATCTCTGGCTCACACCAACGGCGGAAGTACCTGTAACTAACCTCTATCGTGACGAGATTATTGGAGATACCGAGTTGCCTATTCGCCACTGTGCCTATACTCCCTGTTTTCGGCGAGAAGCGGGAAGTGCAGGAAGAGATAGCAGAGGTTTAATTCGCCTCCACCAGTTTAATAAAGTCGAGTTGGTCAAAATAGTTGCACCAGAAACTTCTGATGATGAGCATCAATCTTTAGTAGCTAATGCGGAAGCAATTTTGCAGGCGCTCAAGCTTCCCTATCGGGTTTTGGAACTCTGTACGGGAGATATCGGTTTTGGTGCAGCAAAATGCTACGACTTGGAAGTTTGGTTACCTGCTGCGGGAATGTATCGAGAAATTTCAAGCTGTTCTAACTTCCGTGATTTTCAGGCGCGACGAGCCAATATCCGCTTTAAACAGGCTGGAAAAAAAGGAACGCAATATGTCCACACCTTGAACGGTTCGGGACTGGCAATTGGTCGGACAATGGCAGCGGTTTTAGAGAACTATCAGCAGCCAGACGGTTCGGTAAGAATCCCTGATGTGCTTCAGCCATATTTAAAAAGAGAGGTTTTATAGGCGATCGCTTTTTGGTGGTAGGCAATAAAAACAAGAAGGTGAAAGATAGACGTTTCTAGCTC
>JBCBEA010000842.1:0-1822 GCA_038529195.1 Cyanobacteria bacterium J06600_6 | reverse complement strand
CAGGCAAAAACTATTTGGCTTCTCCTCGGACGGTTAGTATCTCGGCGATTAAAGGAGAAATTTGTGCTTCCCTGGCTTAGGTTTTACGGCTCAGAGTCGAAAAATAAAAAATATGTGTGCCGATAAAAAAGCTACTCGGCAACCTAAGACCTAGATTAGTTAACTTACTTGTTGTGAGATAAAACAGAATGCTTGATGACGACAACGAAGATAAGCTAATGATGCTGGAGAAATAAGATTGTGTCCGAGTAGCGTAAAAAAAGATTTTAGTGCTTACACTTAAAAACCTGTGTTTTATAGATGCTTAATCAGCGATCACTTTGTTCAGTAAACTCAAAAACTTTTGAGCCTGCTCAAACTGACAAACTCTTAAGATTAGATGAACAAATAGCAGATAAATTCCGCTAACTAAAGGAATTAAAAGAGAGGACGAAATATGCATTTTGATTGTGTAGTATGACTATGTGCACCCAGCTTTGACGTAAATAATACGCAAAACTATTTTGTAACCGAATTCCATTTACGACAATATGTATAAAATTATCATGCTAGTTATATCCTGATATCTTCGGCATCAATGCCATCTTGATACCTAGCATTTTATTTCCACATTACACAATGTTAGTCTCGATACTTAACCTGCTTTTATTTATTTCTCAGCCAAAGTTAAGTATTTTTTGGCAACATCCAATTAATGATACTGTTGCTCTAATGGTTTTTATCAGTATTACAATCCATACTAATTGCTATTTATTAGTTTGGCAAATTAAAATTGTATGTAATTATACATTTACTTATATTTATTTCTGACGTTAATGAATCGACAAACTTTAATCAGGTCAGCAACAACTATTTTCTGTGTATTTTCACTGCTAGGGATTAGCTTAAATTCGAGTCGTTATTCGATTGCTCAGGCTCAGAATAGGGTTAATTCTGAAACTTCTTTAAATAATTTATCTTCTCAGGAAACTAAAAAATTAGAGCAGGGAGAGGTAATCTTAAAAGGACAGAAAGGGAAGTATTTAGGTCGGGTGATTGCCTCAGGAAATATTGATACTGCCTGGCAGGTATTAACTGATTACGATAATTTTGATCGCTTTTTGCCTAATATCTCTGCTAGTAAAATTATTGAAGAAAATGGCGATCGCATTTTATTTGAACAGATAAACTTAGTCGATCTCTGGCTGTTTCAAGAAGAGTTTGTTGTCCAGATTGAAGCTGTTAAAACCAAACCTAGCAAGGTAGATTTTGAACTTGCTAACGGCGAATTAAAAAAACTAGTCGGCAGGTGGTCAATTGAAGAAATATCTCCAGGGGAAATATTAGTCAGCCATAAAGTTGAGGTCGAGCCAGGTTCGGATACGGAAAAACTTTTTTTCTATGGTATTTATGAAAGTTCTTTAGAAGAGACTTTAAAAGCGATCGCCGTTGAAATTACCAGGCGCTCATCAAAATAACCTATGACCCAGCTAGCTTAATTATATAAATGAAGAGGGTAATCCACGAACCGAACAGAATACCAAATCCTAACCACAGTTTTTTCTTAACTAACTGCCAGATAAACGCAGGGACGATATAAATATACTGATAAAAGCCAGAGTTTTTCATAACCGACAAGAGTTGGACAATTAAGTATCTGACGTTACTACCCTTATAGTTATATTGCTCAAGGGACAAAAGTTTTGATAGAGATATATTCAAGATAAACAACAGCAAGCCGTTAAGTAGAATGACTGCTACTGTACCAACAATAAAGCGATCGAAGTTTAAATCTTTCATCGAATAAATGCTTTGTATTCTTCTACTTATAGATAATCGTCAG
>JBCBEA010000841.1:0-1824 GCA_038529195.1 Cyanobacteria bacterium J06600_6 | reverse complement strand
TAGAACACCTTTTGCTGGCTTGGCATCTGTTTTGTTTATGATTCTACTCTTCAGACTTTGAAGAGTACCTAGTTAGGCTGCTATATGCAGCAATCAGTCCATATCTATATATTTCAAGATTTTTAGTTTCAAAAAGAGGTAATGAAAGATGATTTGTATCACTGGAGCGAGTGGAACTGTAGGTAGAGAAGTTGTCCAACAACTGGAATTAGCCAAGGTGCCTTATCGCGCGGCATACTTCTCAAAAGAAAAAGTGGAAGCTGCATTAGCAAAAGGAATCGATGCTGTGACCATCGACTACAACCGTCCTGACACTCTGCGTAAGGCATTTCAGGGATGTGATAAATTGTTTCTCTTGGGGCCAAACGTATTGAACCAGACACAGCTCGAACTCAATGCCGTGGAAGCGGCGAAAGCCGTTGGTGTACAGTACATCGTCAAGCAGTCCGTCATGGGAGCCGAAGGAGAAGATTTCAGTCTCGCCCAAATCCATCGACCCGTTGAAAAAGCGATTGAAGCGAGTGGTATTGAATGGACATTCCTCCGCCCAAACAGCTTTATGCAGAATGTTTTAACGTTCATGAGTGCAACTATTAAGGCTGAATCTGCGTTTTACAGTGCCAGTGGCGAAGCAAAGATCGCTCATGTAGATGTGCGTGACATCGCAGCGGTAGCAGTGAAAGCATTAACTGAGTCTGAGCCTATTCATTTTGGACAAGCCTATACCTTGACTGGTTCTGAGGCTCTGACCTACGACGAACTGGCAAACGAGCTGTCCAAGGTGATTGGGCGTTCCATCAGTCATATCAGCCTCCCTCCTTCTGACTTAAAGCATGGCATGCTCGCAGAAGGAATGCCCGAAGTTATTGCGGAGCGAATGCTGGATCTCGAACGTTACTATCGTGAAGATAAAGCAAGCCACATCACAAACGACATAAAGCAGGTGACTGGACAAGAGCCGAGAAGATTCGCGCAGTATACCCGCGACTATGGGTTTTTATTACAGTCAGCATCAGCGGCGTGATAGATATCCATGACAACCTGACTAGTTTTACCCCTGCTTGCAGGGGTTATTCTGCCCATTTATTAGACGCTTTAGCGATTCGGGTTCCATAGAGTTTGGCCGTCAACAGATCACCAGGATCGACTTGCGGTGGACCACCACTGAAGTCTGGCAGTGTATTTCCCATTGGTCCCAAGAACGAGCCTAGGCGGTTCACGCCATTCTCTTGCGTTCCCATTTCACCTGTACCCACCCAGATCATGCTGTGCTGCATGGCGTTGGTGACAAGATAAAGCAGTGTGCCCTGCTTATCACCACTGGGAGAACCAGAATGAGTAAAGCCACCTGCAATTTTATCTTTCCAACCTTGCTGAAACCAGATGGCACTGGCCGCATCAATGAAAGCTTTGAACTGAGCCGAGACACCGCCCATGTATGTGGGGGAACCGAATACGATTGCATCTGATTGATTCAGTTGCTCTACAATCGCTTCATCCTTCCAGCGACCTTGGGTAATTTGTTCGCCCGTAATTCGCAAAAGTTGAACAGTGGTATCGTCAACCTGTTCAGCTCCTCTAGCGACGGACTCAGCCATGAGTTGGGTATGACCCGTGGTTGAGAAATAGACAACAGAAACGGTTTTCATAAAAAATCCTCAGTATTGTTGAAACAAATGATTGGACGAGCGATCAACAGGGAAACCATAAAACGCTCGAACATTTTACTAGGTGAAGCCTCTACCAGGAAACATTTTGAGGCTAACTGGCATAATTTACGTATGTTTACTAACCTCGCTATTTTGGGATGAATATTGTTTGGTT
>JBCBEA010000840.1:0-1827 GCA_038529195.1 Cyanobacteria bacterium J06600_6 | reverse complement strand
CCCAGCCTAAACTAGGTAAAAACAGGGCAAAACAGCTAGCTACATAGGCGCTGACCGTACCCAGACCGACTAGGGTATTCATATTCGGCATTCCCTGTTTTTACCTAGTTTAGGCTGGGAATGCTTTTTTGATGAGCCAGTCATGCTGTTGGGCTTTATTTTGCTGGGACGTACTTTGGAAGGAAAAGCTCGCAATCGTGCCTCTGCTGCACTGGAAAAGCTGGTTACGTTACAGCCTCCTATTGCCCGTTTGATTGGCAAAGATAATCAAAGTAACAGTGCTGAGACAATTGAAATTCCCGTTGAGCAGGTTAAGCCTGGGGAATGGCTACGGGTCTTACCAGGGGAAAAAATGCCTGTAGATGGTGTTGTAGTGGGGGGAGAAACCACTATTGATGAGGCGATGCTGACGGGAGAATCAGCAGCAGTGTTAAAAACAGAATCAGACTTGGTACGAGCGGGAACAATCAATCAGTCGGGAGTGATTACCGTGGAGGTGACAGGTATTGGCAGGGATACAGCTTTGGCAAAGATCATCAATTTAGTCGAGGATGCTCAAACTAAAAAAGCCCCTGTACAGCAGTTAGCAGATACAATCGCTGGTTATTTT
The DNA here is from genome assembly GCA_038529195.1 of Cyanobacteria bacterium J06600_6. Classification (GTDB taxonomy): domain Bacteria; phylum Cyanobacteriota; class Cyanobacteriia; order Cyanobacteriales; family Xenococcaceae; genus Waterburya. The sequence goes on along the minus strand of JBCBEA010000840.1, from coordinate 1,217 downwards.
GCCTATGGAGTTATGGCGATCTCCACAGTAACTTTTCTCTTTTGGTATTTTATTGGTACAAATATTTGGGATGGGGTATTAACTACCAGCACTTCGATGGATATGGGCATGTCGATGTCGGACGTAGTCACAACCTCTCCCCTGCTGCTTAGTTTAAAACTGGCGATCGCTGTTTTAGTAGTTGCCTGTCCCTGTGCTTTGGGTTTGGCGACTCCTACCGCAATTCTGGTGGGGACTAGCATTGGTGCCGAATCGGGTATTTTAATTAAAGGCGGTGATGTTCTAGAGAGAGTGCAACAGCTCGACACAGTTGTTTTTGATAAGACAGGTACATTAACAATTGGTAAGCCACAAGTCACAGAGTGCATTGCTCTAACAGATCTTAATTCTGAAAAACTCCTACAGACTGCTGCGTCGATCGAAAGTGGAAGCGCTCATCCATTAGCTCAAGCTATTACCGTTGCTGCACGAGCCAAAGGTTTAACCTTGCTCGAAACTAGTAATTTTAAGACGGTTATTGGCAGAGGTATTTCGGCAACTGTTGCTGGTGAGACGACTTTTTTGGGCAATCGACAGTGGTTAGAGAGTAACAAGATTAAAGTCAAGGCTCAAATTGAGAATCAAGCTAATAATTTAGCAAAATTGGGCAAAACAGTAAGTTATCTAGCACAATCAGGAACTATAGTCGGTTTGATTGCGATGGAAGATAGTCTCCGTGATGATGCTTTGAGCACAGTTAAGCAGCTACATTCTCTTGGCTTCAAGACCGTCTTGCTGACTGGCGATCGCCCAGAGGTAGCTCAAGCGATCGCCCAAAAATTGAATATTACTCAGATTTTCTCAGAAGTCCAGCCAGAAGGCAAAGCCCAAATTATTCAATCGCTGCAAGAAAATGGGGTAGTGGGGATGATTGGTGATGGTATTAATGATGCTCCTGCCTTAGCCCAAGCGGATGTGGGTATTTCTCTACAGGGAGGAACAGATGTGGCGATCGCTACGGCTAATATTGTGCTGATGCAAAATCGCCTCCAGGATGCGATCAAGTCGATCAAGTTAAGTCGGGCGACGGTTGATAAAATTAAGCAAAACTTAGGTTGGGCATTAGCCTATAATCTGCTGGCGATTCCTCTTGCAGCAGGGATACTGTTGCCAAAATACGGCATATTTCTCTCGCCAGTCTTAGCAGCAGCAGCAATGGCATCAAGTTCTTTAATTGT
>JBCBEA010000839.1:0-1830 GCA_038529195.1 Cyanobacteria bacterium J06600_6 | reverse complement strand
ATAGTTAAAGTTTAGAATTAAATATTAAACTAGATCTGACTTGGCTAATTCTCGATCCAAACTAGATTTTTCTGGTAATTTTAGATCGTGTCTGGTGGTAATAGTGCTAATTTCTGCTTCTAGTTCGGTAATAGTCAATAGATTCATAGCTACACTATCTAGAACATCTATAGTTTGACTTTTTGTTGTCTTACTTTGAATATAATTGTCTGATAAACCAGTATTAAAATCTGCAAATATAGAAGAAGACTGAGGAATTTCTACAATTAATGTTGGCAGAAATTCATTGGTCATAGCTGACTCTAAATCAAGCTTTGGTACCGATAGTTCACTAAAATAAGACTCGGAGAAAAAGATTTCTTGACGAGAATAACGACTACTTCTAGATTGACTGCTACGACGACCCTCATACACTTCACTTGCTTCGATCATGCGATCTATCTCTCCAGACTTATCACTGCTCAACAAGCTAGCTGATTCTGGATCATTACCTATCCACCAATCAACCCAAGATGCCTGACCATCACTATATAGGGATTTCGCAATACTATCTTTAGCGCGCCACTGAAGAGTTCCTATTTCGGAACCTCCTTCCGTTGATGGCTGCCAATTGTAGGTAGCGGTATTATTACTTAATAAACCTTCGGCTTGGCTGTTAACGTTATATCCAATTGAGTCCATGGCTCTTAAGTCGCGATCGGAAATTCTTCTGATCGCCCCAGGTTTCATTACAGGATCCATAATGCCGACAACAAAATTATTGTCAGTATCGTATTTCCAATGGCTGGCTTGAAAACCGTCGCCGTTTAGACTTGTCTCTTTACCGGTCGCATAGGCATCCCACAATTGTGCGGGTCCAAAATAAGTCTGCGTGCCAATCGACATATCAATTGTGTTGCGACCGTTGTTAAGATCGAGACTTTCCTGAGAATAGCGAAATAGATCGAGAGGATTTGCGAAGTCTAAAATACTATTCAGATAGGATTTAAAAGCGCTAAAAGTACCAAAATGAGACTCTAAAGAGCTAATCTGATCGAATTTCAATCCTTCGTACTTATCCACACCACTAACAAAACCCAGCACATGCCCTATCTCATGTACGGCTGTACTCAGAAAGTCCAAAGAATCCTTCGGAGTCCAGTGCTTGCTGTAGTCCCATTCTATGGAAGTATTAGACAGGTCGCTCATCATAATGTAGCCATCAAGAGCAAAATCATTGCCCGCAATTAATCCTAATGCTTTAGCATTGGCGCGAGTCATATTCAATTCTGACGAATCTTCAAGATATTCTCCACTACCAAAATCAATTCGAGCCTCAAATTTTTCCCAAGTTCCTCCTGGTCCTTTTCCACCATTACCTTCTTGAACCAAGGATAGACTATCAAAATCTCTGGCATCTCTCCATGAAGTTATATCGTTGTGATAGGCGTTACGAAAGTCCGTGTAGTTAACATCAGCAACCATACCGGGTAAAGCTCCACCAATAACATTCTCGGGCAGTTCGCTTGTCATTTCTACATGGATATTCACGGTCATGTTGTCGGCAATATAGTCCGACCACATTAATCCTGCAGTCTCGAATGCAACCATCTGTTCCCAGGATGTTCCCGCTGCATAACTAAAGTCAAACTGTAAACCAGATTCCATTACCGTTATTTCCCTCCATGATTATTTTTGTGATTTAAATATGGATTTTGTACTCTGTTTTATATAAATCTAATTTATCTTTGATGCTATGAATTCAGGTGTTTTTCATCTAAGTACAGGACAAAAAATCAATAAAAGTCTTGAAAGTATTATGGAAAAAGGGTTTGATGAGAAGTAACCACA
>JBCBEA010000838.1:0-1837 GCA_038529195.1 Cyanobacteria bacterium J06600_6 | reverse complement strand
TTTGTGCTGGTGTGGCGATTAACGATTCGATCGTGGTTCTGGCAGCTTTACAGTCCCAAACTACTGGCGATCGCCAAATTACTCAATCAGTTGAAATCGCTGTATTTCGTTCTACTCGTCATGTTTTGACGACGACAATTACCACCATAGCCGGATTTATGCCCCTATTGCTCTTGGGGAGTGACTTCTGGTCTCCCTTAGCTATCTGTATTGTCAGCGGCATTGTTGGGGCAACACTTCTAGCACTTTATTTCGTACCTTGTGCCTATCTTTTAATCCACCAGCACAAATTCTTTTCTCCTAAAAATCAATGACACAATCTTCGACCAATCGTCAACCTAGCTCAGATAGCTTAGAGCAAATTATCCAAGGCTTTGACCAGTATCAGGCTGAAGCAAAAAGCATCCAGGCACAATATCTGGAAAATCTAGAGGAAGTTCGTCGAGAATTTTCTGAGTTTGCCACACAGCAGAATTTCAATTCCACTGACTCAGAGAAGGAGCAGAAACCATCACCAGAAGCAGAAAAACTAAGATCTTTCTGGCAGAAAGTTATTGGAACTCGCCACCCCGTAGCCGAAGATCTCTACATGGCTTTATATCGTCGCTTTGTTGGTGGCATTATCCTCGAAGACAGAGCTGACTTCCTGGCTTTGAATGGTAAACCCAGACTATACTTAGCCAATCATCAGGTAGGAATAGAATCAATTTTATTTATTCTATTTGTCTCTAGTCTCAGCGACAGCGTAACCAATATTCTGGCAAAAACAGAGCATCAGCAAAGCTGGATGAGCAAACTGTTTGGCTATGTCTATTCCTATCCCCAGGTTAAAAATCCCGAGTTAATTTTCTACTTTCAGCGGGATGATCCTTTGTCGATGCTTAAATTACTCAATCAAATCAAAAATGCGATCGCAGAGCAGGGTAATTCTTTAATGGTTCATGCGGAAGGTACGCGTTTAAAAAACTGTCGCCAGCCAGTTACCAACTTAAGTGCTGTTTTTATCGATTTAGCACTAGAATTAAACCTGCCAATTATCCCCGTAAAGTTTGTCGGGGGGCTGCCTGTAGAATCAGTAACAGAACGTCTAGAGTTTCCTCTGGGCTACACCCATCAGGATTATCATTTAGGCAAAGCTATTGATCCTCAAACGTTGAAAAGCTTGGGAAACTTAGAGCGGAAAGCATTGATCTTAAGCAAACTAAATCAATTAGGTGGCAACATCTCAACTGCTGTTCCCAATCCCCCCGATCTTAATTTTGCCCAAAAAGTAACCCGTTGCCAGGAGCAAACTCAGGTTGCAGAAATTCAGGCTGTCTTCTACGAAGTACTAAAAGAGATTAGCAACCCAACGCCAGAAGTTAAACAACTGCTTTTAAATATCGAGAGAAAATCTTTGCTAGCTGGCAAGACTCCCCAAGATCGCTGGGTGCAAAAATTTAGCGACTGGTTGACAAATAACCCCAGCTCCTAAGAAGGAAAAAACAGAAATACGGTTACTTACATTTGGGGAAACTATCAGATTTTTAAGCGATCGCTCCAAAGTAGAGAATGAAATATATGAGATAAAGTAGAGTTTAATCCTCTGGTGCACCTCTGACTAAAGCCGTACCCAAAGGTATTGTACCCAGGATATCGCTATCACCAAAAACTCGATAGGGAACAATAATTCCGGTTGTCACTCCTTGCACAGTAGAGTCCTTGATCACAATCCTAATCTCCTCTCCAACGGGAACTGCCTCGTCAAAGGTAACGGTAAAGTTTTCGAAACCATAGTCTAGCTTACTGGGAATAGCCTCTCCACTATCGGCACTGCTCCTCCATCTATTTCTAGAGC
>JBCBEA010000837.1:0-1842 GCA_038529195.1 Cyanobacteria bacterium J06600_6 | reverse complement strand
GTAAAGAAGATAAACCGATATCCTTCCGTTCCGTCCTGGAACGGCCCTCCTTGGCAAGGCTACGGGTCTATCATTAGTTGTCCATCGTATAACAATTTCCATCCTTGGAACATTTGATAAAATTTTTCTAATCCTCTTTTCATTCTGATCGGTCCGGGTGGTCTGGCTTTTTGATATCCTTTCCATCCACCTAGTCGCCCAATAATCCAACTAGCCCATGAGAGTCTGTCTTTTGGATAGGGATTGTGCTGTTTTTTGGTTTTTCCCTGATACTTACGATTGAGTGCTTGAAGGCACATAATCTGTTCAGGTGAGAAGCAATGAGAGATTGATTGCGCTTGGGGATTGTCCCTGGCAAGCACTAATTGCATCACCTTTAAGGCAGCCTGCATGGTCATGATGGTCTGCTTCATGATCGAATCAAGATATTCTAGCTCCGAACTTTCTATATCAAATCCTTTTTTCTTACTGGTTCGGAATAATTCTTCAATCATCCACCGGAGACTATACCAATGAATACCCTTACAAGCTTGGTCAAAGGTCTCTATCTTATGGGTAGTGAGCAGGATCCAGTGAATGGGTGGTTCATCTTCGGGGACAGTTGACGCGGCTTCTTTAGCTTCAACGATATAGAAAGGCCTCAGCGATTCGCTACCTTCTAAATTTACAGCAGTATATTTTACTTCCATCTTGGCCGTTCGCGCTTGACGGAATTTGGGTTGATAGATATTCCGCCCGGTTAAAGCGCGTAGTTCTAATTGATATTGTCCCGCACAATCCTGAGCAGCCAAATGCTCAAAGAGTTTGACTTGTAGGGGAGAATCTAAGGTGCTGTCTGCCTCAGTAGGTCTAACAAATCGGTTGTATTTAAGGCGGATCAGAAAATCACGCGGGGATTGACTGGCAAACCTCCAAAGCGCATCAAAGTCTGCACCAGCGTCAAAAACATAGGTTTGACGAGCTGCTTTGGCTAATACTACTTCACTATGTTTGACTGACAAGGCCCATTTATAGGTCTCTTTCTCTGGCCATGAACGATTACGTTTGCGCTGCGATTTCTCTGATTTACTCAAGTTTGATCGAGGACGATTCCACAAAAAAAGATCGCTAAGCCCCAAACCCGAGCCGGTCTTAGCATCCAAGCACATACTCACATGCTTGTGAAAGCCAGCCGTTTTGTTGTCGCTCAGTACTCCTACCCGATCCGCATCTCGAATGCGATTAATCTGGGATTGGAGCGAAACTTCACTGCTATCACTGAGGATAAGTACATCCTTGCCTGAGACCAAATCCCGAACAGGAGAGACCAAATGGCCGATCATTTGCCCCATCTCAACCTGATCATTCTTTAAAAATCGATAACTCGCTGTTTCTGAAGCTGAGTCAGGCACAATCTTATGGATAATATTACTCTCTCCTGTTATCATAAGTGATAATAGATCATCCATTCGACGACTCAAACGAATATCCCCAAAACTTGGACCGTACTGTTTTAAAAAAATGAGCACTGCGGCTTATTGGACAAAACATCGACATCGATACACATTTTAAATGTAAGTTAGAGCAAAATAATATTTTACCAATTGGAATACATACGACAGACCCGTAGCCTTGCCAAGGAGGGCAGTCCCAAGGGGGCGGGTGGTTTAGTAGGAACCAGAATCATTCAAACTGACTCTTTACCCATAAAAATTTACAAAATTTCTCCGCACTGGTTACGCTCGCCGCATCTCATTCCACATAGGGCTGAAAATAGATAGTTCTAAAACGGAAAAACAGCAAGATGTACCAGCTTCTCAAATCCAATTGGCGAACCGCCCTGCTTTGCCTACTCATCGCAGG
>JBCBEA010000836.1:0-1847 GCA_038529195.1 Cyanobacteria bacterium J06600_6 | reverse complement strand
ATTAACAGAGAAAATTTTTGCTTGAAGATAGTTTGGATTGGACTATGCGATTGCTAATTCAGAAATAAAATTGCTCTTTGAAATAAATTTTAGATTTTTTGCATAAATCATTTCAAAGCTTGAGACAAGAATAAAGAAAAGGAACTTCAGTCAATCAAATCAGTCTGTTGCTCTATTTTCTTCCCATCCTTGCTCTAATCTCTCAATTGGGGTCTTGTCTATGAAATGCAAAGAGGAATACGAACAGCTTACGGCTCAGATACTCGAATATCCAAGCGATCGCTTAAACGAACTATCGTACAATTCTACAGCTTTTGATATTGATGATTTTATTGTCTGTCTAAAGGAAAAAGAAAAAGATTATAAAAATAAATCACTAGAAAAGCATAAAGAGTTTATCGAAAATTGTAATAAATCTAAAGCTAGTTTGTCTGAAATTGAAGCAAAACAACTTAAGTCTGAAGCTGGGGAGTCTAAAAAAAAGGAAAAAGAGTTCAAGCTTTATGCAGCAAAAATAAATATTTTCTTGGCAAATAACCTTATTAAGTCTGAGTCAGTAATCACTAATGAAGATGATCTAGTAAATATTGACAAGATTAGAAAAAATGTTGTTGAATATTGCTTTCAAAGCATACAACTATTTGAAGGAAGCAGAAAAGATTATAAACAGGAAATTCATGCTTGTCATAAGCTTTTAGACACTATATACGATCCTTTGATAACGAAATTTATCGAAATAAATAGTAGCTTGATTGACGAATTACTATTAAATGATAAATCTTCTTTAGATGCTTGTCTTCTATACTATCTCGATCAAAAGTCAGAAAAATATGAAAGGGAGTCAGAGAAAAAATCTGAAGACTTTGAAGATAAAGACCTCCAAGCTAAAATAGCTCAGCTAAAATTAAATGCTGCAAAGATAAATCTAGTTTTAGCTAAAATTTACCTTGAATTTAGTCAGTATTTTATCCCTGAAATGAAGAAAGGTGAAAATAGAGAAAAGGGAGTCAAATATTGTTTAGAGGCTCTAAAAGTATACGAGCAAGAAAAATGTGAAATTGAGGTCGGTATTTGTCATGCTCTTCTAGATATTGCTTATAAGCAGTTTGTTAAGCAATTAAAACAATATTCAGGAATAGTACCTGAAGATAATTCTATAATACGAGCAATCAAAGAACATAGCATCGCGCCTCCTAAGTTTTATCAGCAGAAAGATTATTCCTACAGTGATATAGTGACAAAAGTAATTATCAGTGCTGCTGAATTTTCAAAAGACAAAAAGCCTCCACTAAAACAAAATAGACAATGGCGACAAGCACAAATTGATCTTGTTAAAATTGTTAATTCACTAGAGATACCCAAGAAGATTCGCGAACAGGATGAGTTTAATTTTAATAGTAGACTTGCTGAAACTTTACATCGCAATAACTTAATTCGTTTGGTTCCCCAAGATGGTTATTCTATTAGCCAAAGTCTTAAAATATTTATATTGAATAAAGAGAGAATAGCGTATTCAGATAAAGATTATTATCGAGAACAAAAGAAAAGAAACAGTTATAATGGACAACCAATCCTGAGACTAGATGCCCCTAAATATACAGAAGGAAAAACATCTTTAGTAGATTCGATAATTTCTAGTGAGCCAACTTCCTGGGAACAATTAATAGGAGAAAAAGGGGCGAAAGACAACAACGAGCAAAGAAGAAAAGATATTGCTCATAGAATTGAGGCTTATATTGCTGAAGATCCAGAAGGAAGGCTCAAAAATGAAAAGGTACAAGGACATAACCAAGCTAACTGTCGAAGTATATGTGCATAAACCTGACAGTTAGCTTGGTTATGTCCTT
>JBCBEA010000835.1:0-1853 GCA_038529195.1 Cyanobacteria bacterium J06600_6 | reverse complement strand
AGAACCTAAGTTCTGCCGCATAGCAATGGTTCACCTTACTTAGCCGTTTTAAGGGCTTTTTTCCCCTTAAATATAGTGATACAAACGTAAGGCCGCATACACTAAGCGTTAGTGTCAATTCCTCTATGAAGGAACAAAATTTAATTAAATCTGCTAACGAGAGCTAAATAGCTCTTACCTTGAGAATGGCTCTAAGGCAGACCGTTTTTTTAAGAGGTGTTAATGAGAACCCGAGCGCAATTCAGGTTGAAATGTAAGAAGTCAGGAGGAGTGATTTTCTTGACTGGTGATAATTAAATTGGTGGCATCAAAGACCCCGTTCAGAATGATTATCAAGATCATAGTTACATTTTCTTAGAGCCGTTTTTTTAATTAAAGCAGATAAAAAATGGGTAGGAAAAAGAAAATGTCATTAGAGATAGTGCATCCCCAATCAGCAGGTATAGATGTAGGGAGCAAATCTCATTTTGTATCGATTGGACAGAGTACAGAAGATGTACGAGAATTTGGAGTTTATGCCTCGGATTTATTGAGTTTAGCCCAATGGCTATTGTCCAATGAGATAAAACATGTGGCCATGGAATCCACAGGCAACTATTGGCAAAATCTGTATGCGGAGTTAATTTCCCATGGCTTAGAAGTGATCTTAGTGAATGGTAAATTCACCAAACAAATGAAAGGCAAGAAAACCGATGTGTTGGATTGTATGTGGATTCAGAAATTGCATAGCTTAGGCTTGTTGAGTGGTTCTTTCTTACCAGATGAAAATACAGCTAAGCTACGTACTTACACTCGACAGCGGAAAAAATTACTAGAGCAAGCAGCACAAGCTTCTCTTCGAATGCAAAAGTATTTGAAGTTATTGAACTTTAGATTAGATGTAGTAGTCAAAGATATTTGTGGTTTGACGGGTATGAAAATCATCAAGGACATTGTGGAAAATGATAATTTGGATGGACAAGCTCTTGCTCAGCACCGACACTATAACTGCCGAAAATCAGAAGCTGAAATTGCTAAAGCTTTGCAAGGTAACAACAAAGAGGAGTACCTATTTGGTTTGCGACAGGATTATGAAACTTATCACTTTTTCAAGGAAAAAGTGGAAGAATGTGAAGCACAAATTGCCAACTTCTTTGATCGCTACTTTGATGAGCAGGAACAAGTGGTGGATGACCTACCAATAGAGAAGCCCTACAAGAGACGCAACAAGAACAATCCTAAAAACATGGATTTAAATATACTATCCTACCAATATTTTGGAGGTGTAGATTTATTGGCAATTGAGGGTGTTTCTTATTCTACGGTTTTAACCATCATGAGTGAAGTAGGGGCAGGTGGGATGCATAGATTCCAATCTGCCAAGCAATTTGCTTCTTGGTTGAGGCTTGCTCCCAACAATAAAATATCAGGTGGTAAAACCCTGAGCAATAGAACACCGAAAGGAAGTGGACGACTCAAAATCGCCCTACGTAATGCTGCCAATGCTATTGGCAATCTCAAAGAAGGGCATCTTGCTACCTTTTTTAAGCGCATTGCCTACAAAAAAGGACGACAGATCGCTATTACTGCTACTGCTAGAAAACTAGCGATGATTATTTGGAATATGGTCACCAAAAAACAGCCTTACAATCCACCTGAACCTTATCTGTTCCTAGATCAAAAAAGAAAGCTTGGTATCGTTAAAAGGATTAGAAAGAAAATGGCTAAATTTGACATATCCACCAATGATCTTCAACTCAAAACTTGAAAAATCACTACTGATTGTCAGTTAGTTGTGTACGTTAGTCAGAAGAAAAAAAAATAAAAACCAATGGCTAAAAAAAGAGTCGAGTTCTTTCCAGAGAAATTATATA